>JBKJTD010000111.1:0-10009 GCA_046590915.1 Vicinamibacterales bacterium | reverse complement strand
CATCTGGGACAGACCGAAACGTTCCGCGTGTTCGACCACCATCACGGTCGCATTCGCGACGTCGACGCCGACCTCCACCACGGTCGTGGCTGCCAGCACGTGCACGTCGCCGCGCGCAAAGGCGGCCATGACCTGCTCCTTTTCGTCCGCCTTCATGCGGCCGTGCAGCAGCGCCACCCGATACTCCGGGAAAATATCCTGCTGCAGCGTGTCGTACATCGCCGTCGCGGCTTTCAGGTCCACCTTCTCCGACTCTTCAACCAGCGGATAGATGACATACGCCTGTCGGCCCTGCTCGAGTTCGCGGCGGACGAGCTGGTACACCTCGTCGCGCCGGGACTCCGGCTTGGCCAGGGTGCGAATTGGTTGCCGGCCCGGAGGCAGACCACGAATGACCGAGACGTCGAGATCCCCAAACGCCGTCAACGCGAGTGTGCGCGGAATGGGCGTGGCCGTCATGACGAGGACATCCGGCTTTTGTCCTTTCTCGCGGAGCGTCGCGCGCTGCAGGACGCCAAACCGATGTTGTTCATCGATGACGACCAACCCCAAATCCTTGAATGCCACCGCGCCCTCCACCAGTGCGTGTGTGCCGACGACCAGATGCGTGGTGCCGCTCGCAATCTCCGCGAGGGTCGCGCGCTTTTTGGCCGCAGTGAGACTGCCGGTCAGCGACGCGACGCGAAACCGTGAGGCATCGAGCAGCCGCCGGATCGTCAGGTAGTGCTGGTCGGCCAGAATCTCGGTGGGCGCCATGAATGCGACCTGCAGCCCGTTCTCCATCGCAACCAGCGCGGCCAGCAGAGCGACGATGGTTTTGCCGGCGCCGACGTCGCCCTGCAGCAACCGGTGCATCGGCTCGGGTCGCTGCATGTCGGCGACGATTTCCCGGAGCGCGACCTTCTGTCCCTCGGTCAATTTGAACGGCAGCACCTTGCGAGCGGCGTCACGGATGCGATCGTCGACCTGCACCGGTCGCGGCTTTTTGTCGGCAGCCGCACGCCGCTTGCGCAAGACGAGGCCCGCCTGAAAGAGAAAGAACTCTTCGAAGATCAATCGCCGATGCGCGTCGGTGGCAAAATTATTGAGCGCGTCAATATCGGTGCCCGTCGAGGGGAAATGAATCGCGCGCACCGCGGCGAGTCGGGTCGGCATCGCACCGCGCACGCCCACGGGCACCGGATCGCCCTCATCGCCCACGCCATCCGCCTTCGCTCCTGCGGAGCTACGGCGGACTTCGCCCACGCCCTTCGAAAACTCACTGAGCACTTGAAAAATCAGTGACCGCTGCATGCGCGTCGTGACCGATCCGATCTTTTCGTAGATCGGCACGATCCGCCCCGTATGCACCGTCGCATCGTCAGCATCGCCACCGTCGGCGATTTCGCCCTTGACGATTTCGTATTCCGCGTTGGTGAACTGCAGGCCGCCGCTGCGATATTCCAGCAGGCCGTACAACACGACCTGTTGATGCGCGCGGAACACGTCCTTGAGAAACGCCTGATTTGGAAAGACGGCGCGCACCGCCCCGGACGCGTCGCGCACGACCACTTCGAACAAGCGGAATCCCGGGCGGCGGGTGGTGCGCACGCCCGACGACAGCACCTCACCTACAACGGTGGCCGTCTGGCCGGGCCGCAGCGAGGCGATGGGTGTCAGCCCTGCGCGATTTTCGTAGCGTCTGGGAAATCGGAGGAGCAGATCTTCAACGGTGGTCAGTCCGACACGCGCAAATTCTGCCGCGCGACGAGGGCCGACCCCTTTGACAAACTGCAGCGGCTGCGACCACACGGGCCTTACTGTACGACGGTCGCCGCGCCTTTGCGTACCTGCACTTCACGGATGCCCGCGGGCAGTGGAAAGGGTTCATCGAGGTTGATGCCCTTGGGAAGATCCTCGGACCTGGAATAGTAGGCAATCACTTCCTGCATGACGGCCCTGGGGATCGGCACGCCACCCACGGTCCCGGACTCATAACGAAAGACGCCCTTGCCGCCGCTGCCGGAGAAGATGCCGATGGTCACCACTTCCAGCGACCCGGTCACGTACCCGAGCGGGTCCATCCAGCCACGCGTCTGCGACTTCCTGACGGCATCGAGATCGACGATCGCCCGCGTCTCGAGTTTGTTGCCGTCATACATCTGCACGCGCGCATTCTTGATGCCCGTCGGCAACTGTTCGGTGCCGTGGTGCGCCAGATAGGCGTTGAGTTCGCGGTCGCTGAAGGTGGTGCGAAGGGGCGCAGCTTTGGCCGGCGTAAACATGGAGCGCTGCGCAATCGCCACCAGCTTCTTGCCCATCCGATCCGCCTCGGCGCGCGACTGATCCTGCGCGAGCGCGGTCGTGGTCAGCAGGATGGCGCACACCGCTGGCAGAGTCAGAACGCGCAAGCGGTGGGACATGCTTTCGATTCTACTGCCGACGGGGCTGGCGGGCACGTGTCAGATAGTCCACCTTCTGCACTTCCATCTCCTGTTCGAAAAACCGGAAGGCCGCGCGTTGCCGAACCGTCAAGGTGTCGTCGACGGCGGCTTTCGCCGTGCGCAGTTCCTGATCAAACCGCGAATCCAGCTCATCGAGCACACGGACGCGCTCTGTCAGGACCTGATCGTCGGCCCGCTCGGGCCCGTACAAGCGCCGCAGTTCGTTCAACAGCCGGATGCGCTGACGCGTGTGCTGCCGCCGCACGTCCTGCAGCCGCTTCATCCGTGGAAAAAATCGTGCGTATTCCTCGTCAGACAGCTGCAGAATCCGCTGGGCCTGTACCAGTACAAAGGCCTCAAACATCTCCTGCAGTTCCTGAATCGGTGCGCCAGGTCCGGGCACCTGCAGGCCTGGCCCGCGGCCACGCTGCGCCTGTTGCTGCTGCTGTAGCGGTGCATCCTGCGGCGGCAGCGGCTGCACGCCGAACCCGCCAACCACCATCACCAACATTGCCGCCATCATCGTTCCCATACTCAGTTGCTTCCTTCCCTCAACTCCGCCTGGAGGAGTCGCGCAAACGCCGCACGCTCCGACACGTTCAATGATTCGAACGCGGCATCCACAGCCGCCGGCGACGGCGCCAGCACCACACGCGCAGCGTCCTGTTCAAGCGATTCCAGCACACCACTCATGAACTGCCACTGCGCCGTGTCCGCGATGGCCGCCATCTCCACCTCCGCGTCGGTGACCACTTCGTCGGGCACCCGCGTTCCCAGCGGAGAGAGCCACACCGCCAGCAACACTGCGGCCGCGGTTGCCAGCGCGAGCCATGCGTGTGACGACCCGCGCCACCACGGGGCCGTGTCGACCGCACTCACCGCGGCGCCGACACGCGTTTGAAAATGGTCCCAGAACAGCGGGGAGGGTTCAGGCACGTCACCGGCCGGTCTCGCCGCCAGTTCGTCCGCCATACGGCGCAGCGTCGCAAGGTCCTGCTGACAGTTCGCGCACGTGTCCACGTGCGACTGACGCCGCGCCGGCAGGGTGCCGTCGATGGCGTCAATCCGTTCTTCGGGAGAAAGATGAGTCGTCATGATTGCAACAGCCGTTTCAGATTACCAAGCGCGTGGAAAAAATTCGCCTTGACCGCGCCGACCGAACTGCCCAGCACCCCGGCGATCTCCTCGTGTGACAGTTCCTGATACACGCGGAGCAACACTGTGGCGCGCTGTTTGGGCGGCAGCTGCGCGATGGCCTCGCGCACTTCCACCGCCCGCTCACCGCGGGCCACCATGCGAAACGGGTCGTCGGACCGGTCGTCGACGTGCCGCGAGGGCTCAAGCGGTTCGAAATCGGGGCGCTTGACCGCCTCCCGATTCAGACAGACGTTCACGCCGACGCGATAGAGCCAGGTGCTCAATTGGGAGTCGCCCTTGAAATTGCGAAGCCCCTTGAATGCGCGCACGAACACGTCCTGCGCCAGGTCGGCCGCATCCTCGTGATTGTGTACAAAACGATAACAAAGTTGATACACGTGCCGCTGGTGCCGGGCCACGATCGCGTCAAACGCCGCCCGTTCCCCGTCGAGGAACGCGCGGACGAGCGCCGAATCGTCCAACGCGGACAGGTCGGCCGTGACACGCGAGTCGGTCACTCCGGCTCCCCAGACGATGATTCGGCGCTCCGCTGCGACCACGTGTGCCCCACTCCCCATGCATTCTTAGACCGGGGTACGGACGGAGACGTTACAAGGGCCTGCACCTCGGCTCGGGTCGGCAAGCCGGTCTGAGCTCCGGCAGCCTGACAATTCAGGGCCGCGCACGCGTTGGCGAAAGCCAGAACTGCGGGGCTTGCCCGCCGAAGCCTTGGCGAAGGCGGGTGCAGGGGTCCTGGGGTCCTGGGGTTCAGGAGGGCGGCGATCAGGCCGGCTCGGAAGGCGTCGCCGGCGCCGGTCGTGTCGACGACCGGCACCACATAGCCGGGGGAATAATGTTCACGGGCGCCGTCCCAGGCGACGGCGCCTTCAGGGCCCAGGGTCGCCACCACCACCTTCGCGCCGGAGTGCGCGTGCAAATGGCGGATATCCGAGGCGAAGGACGCGGAGACGACCAGAATGTCGCTCAACTCAAGCAGCCCGTCGAGGCCCGGCACCTCCTCGTCCACATCCGTCATCGTCGTCACGCCGGCCGACCGTGCGGCGCTGGCCATCGCCACTGCGGCGGGCAGATCGGTTGCATCCACCAGCAGCATCTGCACATTCGACACTGCGTGAATCGGCAGATCGCCTGGCGGCCACACCAACGCGTCGTCGCGCTGCCACAACACCGTACGGTGCCGCCTCTCGGTCTCCACCAGCACCAGAGCCGTGCGCGTCGGGCCCACCACCGTGCGGCACAGCGCCGCGTCGACTCCTGCGGCATTCAATGCGGAACGAACGATGGCGGCGCTGGAATCGGAGCCAAGCGAGCCGACGTACCCCGACCGCAGACCCAGGCGGGCACATCCGACCATGGCCGTGGCCACCTGGCCCCCCGGCATGGTGGTGAGTGCGTCAAGCCGGCCCTTGCCATCGGGCGGCGGAAGCCGACCGACCGACGCCACCAGATCGACGGAGTTCTCGCCGAAGCCGATGACGTCCAAGGTGCGTTGACTTTCGCCTTTCTTTTGCATAGAGTCGGCCCGTGCAGCCCCTTACCAAGCGTCAACGCGAAATTCTCGACTACCTGCAGGAATTCATCCAACAACACGGCTATGCGCCCAGTTTGGAGGAAATCGGCCGTCGTTTTGGTCTCTCTTCGCTCGCGACCGTGCACAAACATCTCACGAATCTCGAAGAAAAGGGATTCATCCGACGCCTCTGGAACCGGAGCCGCTCGGTCGAGTTGCTGTCGGCCCGCACGGGGCAGCGCGCCGTTGAGCTGCCCATGCTCGGCTATGTCGCGGCCGGCGTGCCGATTGAAGCCGTGGCGGGGACCGAGACGTTTGCTGTGCCCGAGGATTTTGTCGGGCGGCGCGAAACCTACGTTCTGCGCGTCAAGGGTGACTCGATGATCGACGAGCAGATTCGCGACGGCGACTTCGTCATCGTCGAAGACCGGAAAACCGCAGACAACGGCGAAATGGTGATTGCGCTGGTGGGCGGTCAGGATGTCACGTTGAAGAAGTTCTACCGCGAGAACGGACGAATCCGCCTGCAGCCGGCCAACCCCGCGATGCAGCCGATGATCATGGACGCGTCGCTCGTGCAATTGCAGGGCGTGGTGGTCGGGGTCATGAGAAAGTACTGATATGTCCGACAAGGCTCCCAAACAGCTGAGCTTCACCATCGTGCCCGACGAGTCCCCCGAGGCGCCGCGCACCTATGCCAATTTTTGCGCCGTGGGTCACACGCCGTTCGACATGACGTTGACCTTCTGCGACGTGCGCCCGCTCTCGGAGCGCGACATCAAAAGCGCCGAAGAGAGCCAGACGGTCAAAGCACCGGTCGTGGGCCGCATCGCACTGCCCTTCAGCGTCATTCCCGGGCTGATCAACGCGCTCCAGGAACAGATGCGCGGCATGCAGGACGCGCAGGCTCAGCAGACTGCGGGCTGGCCACAAGGGCCGCTGCACTAAAGTCACGTCGTGGCCACGAAGCCAACGCGAAAAAAGACACCCGACGTCTTGGTTATCTTCGACGGGCTCGATGGCATGCATCCCGACGCCTGGACCGAGCTCGACTTCACCACGCCTTACGAACTGCTCGTCGCCACGATTCTCTCAGCGCAGTGCACCGACGCACGGGTGAATCAGGTCACGCCTGACCTCTTCAAGAAATTTCCCAACGCGCGCACGCTCGCTGATGCGGACACAGCTGAACTGGAATCGCTGATCCAGTCGACCGGCTTCTTCCGCATGAAGACCAGGAGTCTGCTCGGGATGGCCAACGCCGTGCTGGATTTGCACGATGGCGAGGTGCCGTCTGACATGGACGCACTTGTGGAGCTTCCCGGTGTCGGCCGCAAAACCGCCAACGTCGTCCGTGGCCACGCCTTTCGACTCCCTGGCTTTCCGGTCGACCGCCATGTCCTGCGCGTGGCGACCCGCATCGGCCTGCTCGAGGGCAAGGCCACCGAAGACGCTGTCGCGGCGGAGACGACACTGACAAAGCTGCTGCCACCAGAGAGGTGGACGCGCGCGTCGGACACCCTCATCCTGCACGGCCGTCGAATCTGCAAGCCCAAGCCGCTGTGCGACCGGTGTGCCATCCGCCCCCATTGCGCGTACTATCGACTACATGGACCCGGCCGAGTTTCCCGCTGATCGTTTTCAGATCCTTGTCGACGAGGCCGTCGCCTCCCTGCCCGACCGATTTCGCGATGCGATGACCAACATCGCGATCGTCGTCGAGGACGACCCGTCTCCTGTGCAACTGGCCGAAGTCGAAGTGGAGCCACCGGATACGATCTACGGTCTCTACGAAGGCATCCCATTGACGGAACGGCAATGGGCACACGGCAACGTCCTGCCGGACAAGATCACGCTCTTCCGCAATCCCATCCTTGAAGACAGTCTTGATGACGATGATGTCGTGGTGGGGATAGGAGAAACCCTCATCCATGAGGTCGGGCACTACTTCGGCCTCTCCGAGGAAGAAATCATGGCGATCGAGGAACAATATTGGCAGAGCGGATCCGGCGATTGAGCCGAAGCTTCATGCATGGATGGTGATCGTGGGCATCGGGCCTGCGGTCCCACGATACACTCAGTCTCGTGAGCGCTCCCACCCGCACGCGTCAAAATCATCCAGCTCGACCGGCCCGGCCGCGTCCGGTCGGTCATCGCCCGCGCAAACGTTTCGGCCAGCACTTTCTTGCTGCGTCGTGGGCGCAGAAGGTCGTCAACACGATCGACGTGCAGCCGCAGGATGTGCTCCTGGAGATCGGCCCGGGCGCTGGCGCCATCACGCTTCCACTCGCGCAGACCGGCGCTCCTATTCTCGCGGTGGAAATTGATCGCGACCTCGCCGCGGACCTCGCGGGCAAGGTGCCGCCCAATGTCAGCCTGATCACTGCGGACTTTCTCAAGACGGACGTGTTGCCGTATCTCACCGCCCTTCAGCCCAATCGCCCGCCGGGTTTTCCGGCCGACATCCCGCGGCGATTCCGCGTGATCGGCAACCTGCCGTACAACATTTCGTCGCCGATCCTGTTCCGACTGATCGAACTCTCGCGCGCGCACGGGATGTTTGCCGACGCGACGTTGATGGTGCAGCGCGAAGTCGCCGATCGCCTTGTCGCCAAAGCCGGCAAGAAGGATTACGGCGTGCTCAGCATCTTCGCCCAGATTCACGCCGACATCGATCGCCGCCTCGACGTGCCACCATCGGCGTTTTCCCCGCCACCCAAGGTGCGCTCCAGCGTGATCCGCATGACTTTCCGCCGCAGTCCGGTGCGGATTGTTGACGATGCGCTGTTTGAGCGGCTCGTCAAGGGCGCGTTCATGCAGCGCCGGAAGACCGTCGCCAACGCCTTGAAGGCACTTGAACCGACGGCCCCGGCCGTGCTCGCGCTGGCAGGTATCGACGGCATGCGGCGGCCTGAGACACTCACGCTCGAAGACTTCGCCCGACTCACCGAGTTCTTCGCGCGCCTGCGCGCCGAGGCCTGATCGCCTGGGGGGCGCCCCTTGTACTCGCAAATTCCCTGTGTTATAGTCCGCACAGTTTTTCCTGCCTGATTTTTCCGGGTCATCCCAGCGACCCACAGGTCGGACACGTCGACCGTACTCCGGCGCCCTCCGCGCCAAGGTTCTGCCCGTGGATGAGCGCCTGCTCACCGGCGGCTGGTGTTCGAAACGAGAGTGTGAAGGTCGCTGTCGATGCTGTCGGCATTAAGTACGTCTGTCGGTGCACCGTCCGTCGAGGTCATCCCTGTCGGGGGCCTTGGTGAGTTCGGTATGAACATGATGCTGGTCGCCTGTGGCGACACGGCCATCCTGGTGGATGCCGGTGTCATGTTCCCTGAGCCTGAACTCTTCGGGGTGGATCTCGTCATCCCGGATGTGTCGGCATTGGACGCGTACGCCGGCCGCATCGCAGCCCTCATCCTCACGCATGGACATGAAGATCACATCGGCGCCGTGCCGCATGTCCTCAAATACGTGCACGGTCCGGTGTATGCCACGGCCTTCACGCACGCCCTGCTCAAACCCAAGCTCGACGAACACAACATCGATGTCGACAACCGGCTCGTCACGGTGGCTCCAAAACAGACGGTGACGATCGGCACACTGGCCATTGAGTTTCTCCGGGTGACGCACAGCGTCCCGGACGCGGTGGCCCTCGCCATTCACACGCCGCAGGGGGTGTTGATTCACACGGGCGATTTCAAAATCGACCAGACGCCACTTGATGGGGAACGCTTCGACCTGCATCGGTTCGCCGAGTTGGGAGCCAAGGGGGTGCTGGCCCTGTTCTCGGACAGCACCAACGCCGATCAGCCAGGCACCACCGGCGCCGACCGTGACGTCATTCCAGGTTTTGAGGAGATCTTTTCCTCCGCCCCCCGCAAACTCATCGTCGCCTCCTTCTCGACCAGCATTTACCGCATGCAAATTCTGGTGGATCTCGCCGAACAGTTCGACCGGAAGGTCGCCTTTGTCGGCCGCGGCATGATCCGCAATTCCGAGACAGCCATGCGGCTCGGCGTCCTGAGGGTGCCCAATGGCCTGGTGATCGCCGACAGCGACATCCGCGACCACCACGACCGGGACGTCCTGTGCCTGTGCACGGGATCGCAGGGTGAGGCCATGGCCGCCCTGTCCAGGATCGCCATCGACGACCACCGCCACGTCAAAGTACAGGACGAGGACACGGTCGTCTTCTCGGCGCGGGCCATTCCCGGCAATGAAAAAGCCATCAGTCGGGTCATGAATCATCTGGCCCGCCGGGGCGCCCACATCATCACCGATGGCATGAAACACGTGCATGTGTCCGGACACGGGTCCGCCGAGGAGCTCAAACTGGTGCTCTCCCTGGTGCAGCCCCGGTTTTTCGTGCCGATACATGGTGAGTACCGGCAACTGGCCCAGCACGGCCGGCTGGCCAAGACCGTCTGTCCCGCCACCACGGTGGTGTCGATGGCTGACGGCGACGTGTTGCGGCTCGACGACAGCGGCGCGCGCATCGTGGACCGCGTGCAGACGGGGCGCATCCTGATCGACGGCACCAGGAGCGGCGAGATTGGCGACGAGGTGCTGCGCGATCGCCGCCATCTGGGTATTGATGGCCTGGTGGTAGCGGTGGTGGCGATTAACGGACAGACCGGCGCGCTCGAACGCGCGCCCGAAGTGATTGTGCGGGGCCTGGCGGCGGATGCCAAACAGGATCAGATGCTCAAAGACGCACCTGCCCTGCTGGCAGCGGCACTCGAAGCAGCGCCGAAGGATGAGCGGACGGATCCCGGGCTGATGAAGGAACGGGTCAAGGTCGAGGTGCAGCGCCTCTTCAAAAAACGGGCGGGACGACGGCCCCTGGTGTTGCCCATCGTGTTGGAAGTGTGAGGAGACAACCGCGTGTCTGAATCGGCCCTCTCTCGTCGCCTGA
>JBKJTD010000050.1:0-9341 GCA_046590915.1 Vicinamibacterales bacterium | reverse complement strand
CTCCGAGCTAATTACAGAAGTGATCGATGGGGCGTCGACCATCGGCGGCGGCGCAGCGCCACAGTCGGTGATTCCGACGCGGCTTCTGTCGATCACGTCCCCTGCGAGATCAGCAGCCGCTCTCGAAGCCGCGCTTCGCGCCGGAACGCCACCAGTCATCGCCCGCATTCAACAGGATGCGGTGCTGATCGACCTGCGAACAGTCGCGCCCGAGCACGACGATCTGCTTGCACGGCTGATTGCTCACGCCTGACTCAGTCCGTGTTCACAACGAGGCGTGGAGGGCTGGGAGGGCATATCAACATGGAGCCCCATGTTGAAAATCAGAAAATCGACGCGACGGAGTCGGCGGCGATCGAGATGAGTCCACCAGGCAGAATGCCCAGATAGATGACCGCCACAAGCGCGATCAACAGTCCCGCCACCGTCAGGCCGGACACCGCAGGGCGATGCTCGGGCGCCGTTTCGTCGCTCATGTACATCATGACGACGATGCGGAGGTAGAAGAAGACGGAGACGACCGACGTCAGCACACCCAGGATGGCGAGGGTGTAGAGGCCTTCCTGCATCGCGGCGTTGAAGATGTACCACTTGCCGATGAAGCCCACTGTCGGCGGGAAGCCGCCGAGCGAAAGCAGGAACACCGTGAGCAGCGCGGAAAGGCCCGGGCGCTCTTTCCACATCCCGGCGAAGTCGCGAATGTCGTCGTGCGGGCGATCCGCCGACGAGACGGCAGCCAGCACGCCGAACGCGCCCAGATTGGTCACGCTGTAGGCGACCAGATAGAACAGGATGGCCGCTTTGCCCGTGCTGCTGGCGGCGACCAGGCCGACCAGCAGGATGCCGGCGTGGGCGATGCTGGAGTACGCGAGCATACGTTTGACACTGGTCTGGGCCACACCGACGACCGTGCCCAGAATCATGGTCAGCGCTGCAATCACTGAGAGGATCGGAATCCACTCGAGACGCAGCGGCTCAAAGGTCGAGAGGAACACGCGCACAAATGCTGCCATCGCGGCGACCTTGATGCCGGTGGACATGAAGCCGGTCACCAGGGTCGGCGCGCCCTGATAGGCGTCTGGCACCCACATGTGGAACGGCACGGCGCCGACCTTGAACGCAAACCCCACGATGAGCAGGATCATCGACAGGATGAGCAGGATGCTTGGATCGAGCGACGAGGAGGCCACGCGCATGCCGATTTCGTCGAGTTTGGTCGTGCCGGACGCGGCATACGCCATCGCGATGCCATAGAGGAAAAACGCGCTGGAGAACGCGCCGAGCACAAAGTATTTGAACGCCGCCTCTGCGCCGTCGCTGCTCGCGCGTTTGAGCGCCGTCATCACGTAGACGCCAAGCGACATGATTTCGAGCGCGATGAAGATGACCAGCAGGTCAGTGGTCGCGGCCATCATCATCATGCCGGCGATCGAGAACAACATCAGCGTGTAGTACTCACCCGACGGCAGGTGATCACGTTCGGCGTTGCCCACCGACAGCAGGATGGTCAGCAGGCCGATGGACGCGAGCGTGACGTTGAAGAACACGGTGAAGTTGTCCACCGAGATCACGCCGAAGCCGACCATGCTCTGGTTCCACTGGCCGACCGAGGTGAACACTGCGCCTAACAGCCCGATGACGCCGAACACGGCAAAATACCTGCCCGCGCTGTGGTCGTCGTGCTTGCGGAACGCTTCAGCCAGCATCGACGCACAGGCCGCCAGCGTCACCATCAGGATGGGCGCGACCGATGAAAAGTCGTTCATGTTCATCGCGCACCTCCCGCGTCGGCATTGACGGGCGCGATACCGCGGACGTACTCAACGGCGCGTTTGACGGCCGGTTCCATTGGTTTCAGAAAGATGTTCGGGAAGACACCCATGATGATGCACATCGCGACAATCGGCGCGATGACGAACCACTCGCGCACGCTCAGGTCGCGCAGGCCCTTGTTCTTGGGATTGGTCAGCGGACCGTAGTTGACCCGCTGGAACATCCACAGCATGTACACCGCGGACAGAATGACGCCCGACGCGGCGATAGCGGTCAGCACCTTGGTCTCGCTGTAGGAGCCAACGAAGATCATGAACTCGCCGACAAACCCGTTCATGCCCGGCAGGGCGATGGACGCGAGCGTGATCAGCAGGAACATCGCCACAAGCTTGGGCGTGACCGACTTGAGCCCGCCGTATTCGGCGATGAGTTTGGTGTGCCGACGATCGGAGAGCATGCCGACGATGAGGAAGAGGCCGCCAGTGGAGATGCCGTGTGCGAGCATCTGGTATACGGCGCCCTGCACGCCAACCACGTTCATTGCGCAGATGCCCAGCACCACAAATCCGAGGTGGCTCACCGATGAGTAGGCCACCAGCTTCTTCATGTCCGGCTGCACCATCGCGACAAGTGCGCCGTAGACGATGCCGATGACGGCGAGGACGGCGAGGTAGGGCGCAAACTGCATCGCCGCCTCCGGGAAGAGCGGGAATGCGAAGCGCAGCAGCCCGTAAGTGCCCATCTTCAGCAGGACACCGGCCAGGATGACCGAGCCGGCCGTCGGTGCCTGCACGTGTGCGTCAGGCAACCACGTGTGGAACGGAAACACCGGCACCTTGATGGCAAACGCCAGCGCAAAGGCGAGGAACAACCAGGTCTGAATGTTCGCCGGGATATCCAGCGCGTAGAGGTCGAGCAGGTCGAAGCTGATCACGCCGACCGCCGTCTGGTGGTAATACGCGACCCAGATGATCGCCAGCAGCATCAGTACTGAGCCGGCCATCGTGTACAGCATGAACTTGATGGCGGCGTAGATACGTTTTTCGTAGCCCCAGATGCCGATGAGGAAATACATCGGAATCAGCATCGCGTCCCAGAACAGGTAGAACAGGAACAGGTCGAGGGAGATGAACACGCCGATCATGGCTGCTTCAAGCAGCAGCATGAAGAACGAGAACTCCTTGACGCGCTGGTCGACCGATTCCCACGAGCACAGCAGGGCGATGGGGGTCAGGAACGTCGTGAGGATGACGAGCCACAACGTGATGCCGTCCAATCCGACGTGATAGGAAATGCCGAAGTCCGGCAGCCAGGTGTAGCGCTCGACAAACTGGAAGTCGGCCGATGTGGCGTCAAACCCCGTCCAGAGCAGGAGGCTCGCGGCAAACGTCACGACCGAAATACCCAGCGCCACCTGACGGACGAGGGAATCTCTTCCCTTCCCCATCAGGAGGACCAGCACGCCGCCAATCAGCGGCATCAAGACCAGAAGAGTTAGCGCCACAGGTAGTACCCCAGGATCGCAACGACCCCCACAAAGATCGACATGGCGTACGCGCGGACCGACCCGGTCTGCACCCGCCGCAGCACCGCACTCCAGCCGCGCACCATCAGGCCGACGCCATTGACGATGCCGTCGATGACGCCCGCGTCAACGACCCGCCACAACGCCGTCTCGGAGAGACGTTTAATCGGCTGTACAAAGACCGCGTTGTAGATTTCGTCCACGTAATACTTGTTCGAGAGCACCGTGTGCACACCGCTGAACCGCGTCGCGAGTGCATCGGCGCGCTGCGGGTTTTTTTTGAACAGGAAATACGCGAGCGTGATGCCCGCCAGTGCAACCAGCACCGAGAAACCCATCAGTCCAAGCTCAGTGGCCGCATCGCCGTGGACCGCAGTCGCATGGGCCAGTTCCGCACCGCTCAGCGTCATCGCATGGAAGCTGGGCTCCAGGAACGCCTCAATCGCGTTGTGCCCACCCAGCGCGTGCGGCACCCCGAAGAAGCCCGCCACAATCGAGCCGATGGCCAGCACGACAAGCGCGATCGCCATCGTCGGCGGCGCGTCGTGTAGGTGGGTGGTGTTGGTGGTGTTGGTGGTGTTGGTGGCGTGCTTGTCCGCCGTAGCCTCGGCGGAGGCGGGGCCGTGACCGTGATCCGACGCAGGTGCCAAATGCATCCGGCTCTCACCGTAGAACGTCATGTAGATCAGCCGGAACATGTAGGTCGCCGTCAGGAACGCGGCGACGACGGCCAGTGCCCACAGGACGTAGTGGCCGCTCGAGTACGTCTTCCAGAGGATTTCGTCCTTCGAGAAGAAGCCGGCAAACGGCGGAATACCGGCAATGGCAATTGTGCCGATCAGGAACGTCCAGAAGGTAATCGGCAGCTTGTTCTTCAGGCCGCCCATGTAGCGCATGTCCTGCTGACCATGCAGCGCGTGAATCACGGCACCTGATCCGAGGAACAACAGGGCCTTGAAGAACGCATGCGTATAGAGGTGGAACACGCCGCCCGCAAACGACCCGACGCCGACCGCCAGGAACATGTAGCCCAGCTGCGACACGGTCGAATACGCGAGCACGCGCTTGATGTCGTTCTGGACCAACCCAATCGTGCCGGCAAACAGTGCGGTCACCACGCCAATGACCGCAATCACCTCAAGGGTAAACGGCGCATGGCTGAAGAGCACGGCGTTGCGCGCAATCATGTACACACCCGCCGTGACCATCGTCGCCGCATGGATGAGGGCCGACACCGGCGTCGGACCTTCCATGGCGTCAGGCAGCCACACAAAGAGCGGAATCTGCGCCGACTTGCCCGTCGCGCCCACAAACAACAGCAGCGTCGCCATCGTCAGCAATCCGGCGCCGGCCATCGTGGCCGGCTCCACCGACCAGGCGGAAACCATGATCGCCAGGTGCTGGAAGTCGAGCGTGCCGAACTCTGTGAACAGAATCAGCATGCCGAGGATGAAGCCGAAGTCGCCGATGCGATTGACGATAAACGCCTTCTTGCCGGCGTCGGCAGCGGCAGGCTTCGTGAAGTAGAAGCCGATCAGCAGGTAGGAACAGAGGCCGACGCCTTCCCACCCGATGAACATCACCGGGAAGCTGGCGCCCAGCACCAGAATCAGCATGAACGACGCGAACAGATTCAGATAGGAAAAATAACGCGCAAAGTCCGCGTCACTCTCGTCATGCATGTACGCCGTGGAATACAAATGAATCAACGTCCCGATGCCGGTGATGATCAGGATCATGAGCGCGGCGAGCGGGTCGAGGCGCAGGGCGAAGGGAATCGAGAGGTGACCCGAGGCGATCCACGTGAAGATGTGAGCGTCGATGGAGCGCACGCCCCCCATGGGGTCGAGCTGCACCATCGCCCACACCGACGTGGCCGCGACACCGAACGAGGCCGCCATCGCGGCCGTGGCAATGCCACCGGTGAGTGTCTGCGGCCAACGGCGACCGACGGTCGCGTTGATCAGGAACCCGAGGAACGGCAGAAGAGGAATCAGTAACAGGCGCACAGGTTCACCACTTCAACGTCGTAAAAGCATCCGGATTGAGCGTCTCTCGATGCCGGAACAATGCGATGACGATGGCCAGACCGACGGCGGCTTCCGCAGCCGCGACCGTGATCACGAAAAACGCGATGATCTGCCCGTCCACCGTGCCGAGAAAACGGTCGACGGCGACAAAGGTCAGGTTGACGGCGTTGAGCATCACTTCAACCGAAAGTAGCACCGTGATGAGGTTGCGCCGCAGGAAGACGCCAGCGGTGCCGATCGAGAACAGCACGGCGGAGAGGGCCAGATACGTATTGAGAGTGGGTTCAGGCAACACGATCAGCGTTCCTTTCGCGCGATGACGACCGCACCAACCATCGCCACAAGAATCAGAATGGACGTGGCTTCAAACGCAAACGCGTAGTCGCGGAACAGGCGAAGCCCGATGTCCTTGACCGTCGAACTCGCTCCATCGGCCACAAACGGCGCATCGGCAATCGTGCGCAACGCCCAGATGAGCTGCACGGCGAGCAGCACCGCGAGCACCGCGCCGAAGCGGCGCGGGCCGGGGCCAATCACGTAGCGGGGTTTCTTGTCGTTGCCCTCGTCTTCCTCCGCCGACACGTTGAGCAGCATGACGACAAAGAGGAAGAGCACCATGATGGCGCCGGCATAGACGATGATTTGCAGCACCGCCATGAACGGCGCATTCAGCAGGACATACAGCCCGGACAATGCGCCAAACGACACGATGAGCAGCAGCACGCTGTACATCGGATTGCGCTGGCCCACGACCAGCACCGAGGCCACGATGGCGACAACCGCGAAGATCCAGAAAAAGAGTGCGTCCATCGCGGCTACCACCCCATCCAGAGGACAACGCCGGCCGTGACCAGCAGGTTAATCGTGGCTGCGGGCAGCAGCCACTTCCACCCGAACTCCATCAGGTGGTCATACCGGTAGCGAGGCAACGTCCAACGCATCCAGATATAGAAGAACAGCAGCACGAACACCTTGGCGAGGAACCAGACCCAGCCGAGCCAGTCGGGCAGGAACGGCCCGTGCCAGCCCCCGAGGAACAAGTTCACCGCGACCGCCGACATCGTGGCCATCGCGATGTATTCGGCCATGAAGAACAGCGCGAACGTCATCGAGCTGTATTCGGTGTGGTAACCGGCGACCAGTTCCTGTTCGGCTTCCGGGAAGTCGAATGGCGCGCGGTTGGTTTCGGCAACGGCCGACGTCATGAAGATGAAGAAGCCAATCGGCTGCAGGAAGATGTACCACTTCGGGATGAACCCGAACCAGTAGCCCGCCTGCGCATCGACGATGTTGTGCATCGAGAGACTGCCGGCGAGCATGACGACGGCGGCCAATGAAAGCCCGAACGACAGCTCGTAGCTGATCATCTGTGCCGACGACCGCAGACCGCCCAGCAGCGAATACTTCGAGTTGGACGCCCATCCGGCGAGCACGATGCCGTAGACGCCCATCGACGTGATGGCAAACAGCGCCAGTACCCCGACGTTGACGTCAGCCACGACGAGTTTGATGGGCTCATCGAGCAGACCGAAGAACGTGGTGTCGGCGCCGAACGGCACGACCGAGAAGGCGGCAAACGCGGCGCCGGCGCACAGAATCGGCGCCAGGTAGAACAGGAACGTGTCAGCGGACTTGGGCCGCAGTTCCTCCTTCATCATCAGTTTGATGATGTCGGCCAGCGGCTGCATCGCCCCCCAGGGGCCGACGCGATACGGCCCAAGCCGCTGCTGCACAAACGCGGCAACCTTGCGCTCCATCAG
Source organism: Vicinamibacterales bacterium (assembly GCA_046590915.1). GTDB lineage: Bacteria > Acidobacteriota > Vicinamibacteria > Vicinamibacterales > SCN-69-37 > SYFT01. The sequence goes on along the minus strand of JBKJTD010000050.1, from coordinate 2,253 downwards.
CACAAGGACCGCCGCCGAATTCAGCAGCATGAAGAAGGTGAAGCCGATGACGATGAGATGGGCGAGGAGAGTGGCGTCCATGGATTAGTGCGCGTGGGCGTGAGCCCGCGCCTCCGATCGCCAGTCAGCCTTCAACGTGCATCGTCCTTCACGCACGTGGGCTTCGAACTCCTCGCGGAAGAGACCAACGGTCGTGAGAACCGGGGTCGCCGCAGCGTCGCCAAAGGCGCAGAGGGACTTGCCCATGATGTTGTTGGCTACTGAGAGGAGCAGGTCGATGTCTTTCATCTGCCCTTCCCCGCGTTCGATACGACCGAGCAGCTTGTGCAGCCAGTCGCCGCCCTCGCGGCAGGGGGTGCACTTGCCGCACGACTCGTGTTTGTAGAAGTAGAGGAGGTTTTCGGCCGCCCACACCATGCAGGTGGTGTCGTCCATGACGATCATGCCCGCGGATCCGAGCATGGAGCCGGCAGAGACGACACCGTCAAAACTGGCGGGCACATCGAGCTGGTGCGGAAGAAGAATCGGCACCGACGACCCACCCGGGATGACCGCCTTGAGTTTGCGGTCACCGCGAATGCCACCGGCGTACTTCTCGTCGTAAATGAGTTCGCGCAGCGTCACGTGCATCGGCGCTTCATAGACGCCCGGCTTCTTGACGTGGCCGCTGATGCAATACAACTTCGGTCCGCCGTTCTTCTCGGGGCCAAGCGCAGCAAACCACTCGGCGCCCCTGGTGATGATCGGCGGCACGTTGCAGAGGGTCTCGACGTTGTTGACCGCCGTCGGGCAGTCATAGAGACCCGCCACGGCCGGAAACGGCGGCTTCAGTCGCGGCTGTGCGCGCTTGCCTTCGAGCGATTCGATGAGCGCCGTCTCTTCACCGGCTTCATACGCACCGGCGCCGCGATGCACAAAGATCTCGCAGTCGAATCCGGTGCCGAAGATGTTCTTGCCGATGAAACCCGCCGCGCGCGCCTTGGCCAGCTCGGCTTCGAGTACTTCCTGCACGTGATAGAACTCGCCGCGAATGTAGATGTAGGCGACCTTCGCGCCAATCGCGTGGCACGCAATCAGGCACCCTTCAAACAGCAGGTGCGGATTGCGTTCCATCAGCACGTGGTCTTTGAACGTGCCGGGTTCGCTCTCGTCCGCGTTGCAGCAGATGTATTTCGCCTTCGGCGACTTCTTGTCGACGAACCGCCACTTCATGCCGGTCGGAAATCCGGCACCGCCGCGCCCGCGCAGGCCGGACGCCTTGACGACATCCACCACTTCATCGGGGGTCATCGTCAGCGCCTTGCGCAGCGCTTCGTACCCGCCTTGTTTCGTGTAGAAGTCGAGCGTGAAGCCGTTGGGCGTGTTCACGTGAGGAGTGAGAATCAGGTCCATGGCCTACGCGTGTTCCTTATGCAAGTGGCAACCTGTCAGAGACGCCGTGCCGCTGGTGCGCAGGCCGTCAACGAGTTTCTGCGCGTCTTCCGGACGCTGGCATTCGTGCCAGTCGTCGTTGACGCCAACAACCGGCGCGCGGTCACAGGCGCCGAGGCATTCCACTTCAAACAGTGAGAACGCGCCGTCGGCCGTGGTTTCACCGGCGGAAATCCCGAGCACCTTCTGCAACTCTTCGGTCACACGTTCGGCGCCATTGAGCGCGCACGACAACGTCCGACACACCTGAATGACATGTTTGCCGACGGGCCGCTGGTAGAACATCGTGTAGAACGACACGACATCCTCGACCTCTGAGGTCGTAATCCGGATCGCGGCGGCCACGGCCTTCATGGCGTTGCGCGACACGTATCCCTGCTGGCGTTGCGCGAGATACAACGCTGCAAGGACGGCAGACTTACGCTGCTCGGCTGGATACCGGCTGCAGATGTCTTCAAGCGTCGCGAGATTCCCTGGCGTAAAGGCGAACGCCGGGCCTTCGTCGGCCAAGGCGCGCGAAGACACGTGATGTGCCTTGCCGTAGTCCATTAACGGGTGAAAACTCATCGGTCCACATCTCCCATCACCACGTCGGTGGAACCAATCACGGCGATGACGTCGGCGATCAGGCCGCCCTTGATCATGTGCGGCAGCGCCTGGCAGGCCAGAAACGACGGCGCACGTGACTTGATGCGGACTGGCCGGTTGCCACCGTCAGAGACGACGTAGAAGCCGTGTTCGCCGCGGGGGCCCTCCACCGGCACATACGCCTCGCCCTTGGGCACGTTGAAACCCTGCGAATAGATCAGGAAGTGCTGAATG
>JBKJTD010000287.1:0-5857 GCA_046590915.1 Vicinamibacterales bacterium | reverse complement strand
CGGCACCGTCTTCGACCGGGATGAACGTCCGGCTCAGCCAGTAGGTGATCAGCGGCTGTGCCCAACGTGGCGCGCCCGACCAGATGTTGGTCGCCACGCGACCTGGGTGCACGGCGTTTGAGGTGACGGTCGTGCCGGTCAGGCGCCTCGCCAGCTCGGAAGCGAACAACACATTCGCCAGCTTCGACCGGGCGTAGGCACGAAGAATCTGGTAGCCGCGCTCAAAACCAATGTCCGCGAAGTCCATCGTGCCTTTGAAGTGACGGCCGGAGGCGACGGTGATGATCCGGCTCGGCCCGCTCTCGATGAGCCGGGGCAAGAGGCGCTGCGTCAACAGAAAGTGCGACAGGTGATTGACCGCAAACGTTGCCTCGATGCCGTCGACCGTTACCGTGCGTCGAGCGAACACGCTGCCGGCGTTGTTGATGAGCACCTGCAAGGCGGATACGTCACGCATCACATCGTCGGAGAGCCGTTGTACCGCGCCCAGGTCCGCAAAGTCACACAGGTACGACTCCGGCTCGACGCCCGATCGTGCGCGCACCGCTGCGCTGGCCTTCTCCAGACGCGCGGCATCCCGGCCGACCATGATCACGTTCGCTCCCAGCGATGCCAGAACTGCGGCTGATTCCAGCCCAATGCCGCTCGTGGCGCCCGTGATGAGGACGGTTTTGCGCTCGATGGACCACATTGACGGCTCAACGTATCACCGGCCACCGGCTTACACTCAATCCATGGCTGACACTCCAGAAGGCGAGGTGCAGACACCGCGGCCGCTCACAGCATCGGGACTACTGGCCCGGTGGGGACACCTGCCGCCTGTCGATCCGGTAAGGCTGCGGGCAGACCTTGACGATGTGGTGGTGAGTAGTGGCGATGGAGGCTGCGAATCCCCACGCGAGCTCCGACCGTGAGACAAAGACAGATTGGCACGAACGCCTGTGTCGATGACCAATGAGCCGCCCTGGCGCGGCTAAAGCTAAAGCCGACGCCCTACTTGATCGCCAAATCCCTGAAGGCCTGGCCCTTCACGACGACTTCGGTGACGCGGGCAGGAAACGTCGTCAGGGCCTTGAGCGCCGGGTGCGTCACGGCAAACTCCGAGGTGTCGCCCACGGATTCGCCCGTGAGCACGTTCCCTTTTGCGGCGAGTGTGAGCGTCTGGCCGGCCAACGTCGGTGGCGCTTCGAAGGTGACCACGATGGAAGGCTGTGCGATGCGTACCGCCTGCTCTGCGCCCCCGTCAAGCACGTAGGCCGTCAGCGTTCCCGCGTCTGCATCGAGCACAAATTCAAGAAAGCCGAAGTGTTCTCCGAGCTCGACCAACGCCCCCCCGTGCGGCGCCGTGTGCGCGTGGGGATCAGCCGCGAGTGGCGTAGGTGATGTTGGTGACGCAGGTGGCGTAGGTGGCGTGGGGTCGGAGGCGCCGCACGCAAGGGTTGCCACAACGGTGAAGGCCACGACGAATCTCTTTATCATCTCAACCTCGAGAACCCTTGGACCCCTGGACCCCGCAACTACGAAAGAGGCGTCAGGTTGGACGCCACATCCGTCCTGTACGCCTTGAACGCAGGCACGAGCCCCGCCAGCGCGCCGAGGAGGATCATCCCGACTGGCGTCATCCACAGTGCGTGGTCAAACCGGAACGCGTCCAGCACCACGCCGGTCTGTGCGCGCACGATCACAAACGCCGCAGACAGGATGGCGCCGTAGACGAGGTAGCCAAGCAGCGCGCCCAGCGCCGTAATCGTGGTGGACTCGAGCACGATCGCCGAAAACACGGTCGCCCGGCGCGCACCGAGCGCACGCAGAATCGCGAATTCGCGACGACGCTCGTTCATCGTGTTGTAGATGCTGGCAAGAATGGACCCGGCCGCGACCACCACAATCAGATACGCCACCATCGTCAGAATTCGACTCACCCAGCCGATGCGATCAAACAGTTCCGACATCACGCGGGCAATGGGCCACGCGAGCGTGGCGACCTTGCCCTGATTGTTGATGGTGTTCGAGAGCAGAAACCCCGCCTGCGGATTGCGCAACTTCAACATCACGGCACTGACTTCGCGGTGTTCTTCCGGCACCGGGGCATCGTCTGTCGGGCGATACACGGCGCCCGTGCCGCGGAGAATGTGCCCGTTCATGCGGTAGATACCCTCGATGGGAATCCACAACACCCGGTCCGATGGGCCATTGGTCGGCTCCATCACGGCCACCACGGTATATTCGTCGCGATGTTTCTGTCGCTCTTCGAACTGCAGGCCGTGGTACGGCGTAAACGTTGAGCCCACGGCGAGTCCGAGCTTCTCGGCCACGTAGTGCCCGACGATCGCCTCTTTCTTGGACTCGTCAAACACGCGTCCGCCAGACTTGAGCACAAACCCCTGTCCCTCGCGGTAGGTGAAGTCCGTGAACATCTGCGTGGTCGTACCGACGATGCGATACCCCTGGTAGTTGTCGCCCACCGCGTACGGAATCGCGAGCGTCACACGCGAGTCCTCCGCGACTTCCTTGTAGAGTGTCCACGGAATGTTGCCGGGCGATGTTTCGAGATGGAACACGGTGTTGAGCACGAGCTGCAGCTGGCTTCCGCGCGCACCAAGCACGGCGTCAAAGCCGACCTTGCCGCCTGTGAAGGCGTCGTAGGTCTGCGCGTTGATCGCAAACACGGACATTGTGAGGCCGGCAGCGAGGCCAACGGACACAATCGTGACAAACGAGGACAGGGCGTGCTGGCGCAGGCTGCGGCGCACCAGTGACATCAAATTCATCGCACGCCTCCCGCGATCGGCGCGGCATGCGCGGCCGAGGCGCGATTCAGATCGGCCAGATCTTCACTGCGACCAAACGACGCCAGGATTGCCGGATCATGACTGACCAGGAGCAAGGCCGCGCCGTTTTCCTTGCAGGCTTCTTTGATCAGGGCGAGCGCCTCGCCGGCATGCCGCTGGTCCAGGTTGCCTGTGGGTTCGTCGGCAAGCACCAGCTTCGGGTGGTTGGCCAGCGCGCGCGCGACCGCCACGCGCTGCTGCTGCCCGATGGACAACTGCCCGGGTCGATAATCCATGCGATGTGACAACCCCACGCGCTCCAGCAATGCGCGCGCGTGTGTGGCATCCACACCCGGCCCGAACAACATGCCGAGCATCACGTTTTCCAGTGCGGTGTAGCCCTGCAGCAGATTGAAGTTCTGAAAGACATAACCGACCGTTTTGGCCCGTACCCGATCGCGGGCGCTCTCGGACATTGCGGTCATCTCGTGGCCGTCGAGGGCGATCGTGCCCTTGTCGGCCTGAAGAATGCCGGCAATCAGATTCAGGAGCGTGGTTTTACCGGAGCCGCTCGCTCCGCGCACCGCGACCTGTTCGCCTGGCGCGAGCGAAAAGCTCGGCACATCCACGATGAGCGTCCGCTCGCCATCGGGCGCCGAGAAACTTTTCTGCAGGTCGGTGATCTCAAGTAACACGCTGACCGAACCAGGCCTACTGAACGGTGTCTGCGACGATCGAATAGAGACCGACGATGCGGCCCTTCTCGACTTCTTCAGCAATGTGGAAGGTGCCGCGCACCAGAATTTCGTAGCCGGCGCCGTACGTCCGCGCCTTCTGCCCCGGTTTCATCGTCACGTAAATCCACTCGTTGATGCGGGGCACACCGCCGAAGCCGCAGGCGTCGACGCTGGCGTTGAGGATGAACGTTGACGTGCCGGAGCTGTCGTAATCGAGCGGCAGAATGTTGCCGTAGATTTCGACCTTTTTCCCCTGCAGCGAGAGGATGTTCGCGGGAATCGTGCCCTTGACCTGTTTGGGCGACGGCTCGAAGGGCTCGGTCGGGTTGTAGTCAAAGCCGGCCAGGAACCAGAAGTCCAGGAACATGTAGCCGGACTTGCTGACCGCAGGTTTGGCCCCAGCCTGAGGGGCGTGGGCCAGAAGCGGAGCTGCGAGCAGGCCGACCGCGACAACGGCCGCCACCGTGAGGAATCTCAGTCGCACCATGATTGGTGCGATCTTACCATCGTGACGCTGCTGGCCGGTCACGACCGGCGGTAGGATGTCGGCGGGACCACAACGTGTAAATGTACCTCCGCAATCCCGTCGTAGGGTCGGGTGGTTTCAAGCAGCCTGAGCGCGTAGCACCTGTGAAACTCGGCAAGAGCTGTATCGAGGTCGGCGTCACACCCGGCGTGCACCAGCGCGCGCTGCACAAGTGTGCGCGCGCCATCGCCCACCATCTGCTCGACAACATCCACCGGAAGCGGGCCGGCGCCCACTCCTGCAAGCACGTCATTGGTGCTCGCCGCCAGATCCTGCCGGGAGTCCACCAGCGTGCCATCCAGATCAAACACCACAAGCGTCGCCATGGCATTAGGATACTCACATGGCCCCTTTGCGCCCCTGCTGGCATTTTCACCCGCTCCTGGTGGCCGCGGCGCTTTCCGCCACGGTCGTGGCTCACCAGCCACTGGCGCAGCCGCCTCAACAACCCACGGTCTTTCGGGCGGGCACACGCACCGTCCCGGTGTACGCCACGGTCCTCGACGGCGACGGCCGCTTTGTGCCCGACTTGCAGCGCGCGGACTTCGAGATTTACGACAACGGCAGGAAGCAGGACGTCACCATTTTTGAGAACGAGATTGTGCCGTTCTCCGCCGTGCTCGCGCTCGACACCAGCGCCAGCATGACAATGAGCATTGAGTTTGTGCAGGACGCGGCCGCCCAGTTCGTCATTCGCATGTTGCCAGAGGACGCGGCGGCTGTGGGGTTCTTCAACTCCAAAGTGCGTTTCAGCCCTGGACTGACCAGTGATCGCGATGTGCTGACACGTTACATCCGGAACGACATGCAGTTCGGCAATGAGACGCGCCTCTGGGATGCTCTTGACGGGGCGCTGGACCACCTCAAGGACGCCACAGGCCGCCGGGTGATTGTGGCGCTGACCGACGGCGCCGACTTTGGTTCCGAGCGCAGCGGCGGTGACGTTCTTAATCGCGCGCAGGCCGAAGATGTCATGGTCTACGCGATCGGCATCGAGTCCCGGTTCCACAACGGCGAGCAATGGACGGTCACGCGGCCGGGCGGCTCCTTCAGAAAGATGGCCACAGAAACCGGCGGCGCGTTTTTTGAACTCAAGAAGACTGCGGAGCTCAATTCCACGTTTTCTCGCGTCGTGCAGGAACTCCACAGCCAGTACCTGCTTGGCTTCACGCCCACCAACCTGGACGGCAAGGAACACAAGCTCGAGATCAAGGTCACCAAACCAGGACTGACGGCACGGGCGCGGAAAACCTATGTTGCGAAGTAGTGCTCAGCACGGGGTGCTCAAGGGGGTGCTCAACGGGGTGCTCAACGGGGTGCTTAAAGGGGTGCTCTGCCTGGTGCTGGGTGCTGGGTGCACCAGTGCGCCGGATCCCGACGCGCTGATGACCGGCAATGAATTGCGCGCGCTGGCGCCAACGATGGACGGATGGGAGCGCGGTGCCTTGAACACGCAGACGATCGATGTGCCGGAGGTCGCCACCGTGTTGACGGTCAGTTACACACGCGCCGATGGTGGGCAGCTCGATCTGGAGATCAGTGACACCGCCGGCAAGTCGTCCATGATTGAGTCGCTGGCAAAGATGGCCGACTCGGAGTTCAACCGCAAGACGCTCAACGGCTACCTCAGGGGCACCACGGTCGCCGGCGCACCGGCGGTGGAATCCTTAAACACCGACGACCGCATCGGCGAACTCACCGTGCTCGTCAAGAAGCGCTACATCATCCACGTCGGCGGCAAGAACCTCACCGACGCTGCGCCGATGCGCGCAATCGTCGAGCGGATTGCGCTCGACCGGCTGCGGTAAAGATTTTTCACATGG
>JBKJTD010000252.1:0-4108 GCA_046590915.1 Vicinamibacterales bacterium | reverse complement strand
TGGTCACCCGTGACGGCGCGGCGGCCATCGAGAGCCTCTACGTCTCATCGGGTCTTGCCGTCGGCACTCCGCCCGCGTTTGAGGTGGAGACGATGCCGGTGTCGAAGGTGAGTGGATCGACGCTGGCGCGCGCCTCTGTGGTGGTGCTGTCGGATGTGACCGTGCCCGGGCCGCTCGGTGCCGAGCTCAGGAAATTTGTCGAACGTGGTGGCGGCATCCTTGCCATCGTCGGCTCCCGCAGCGGCACCCTTGATGGTGACGGCGCGTTGTTCCCGGGGAGACTTGGGGCGCCCGAGGACTCACCCCGGGGCAGGTTCGAGACGCTCGGCGTAATCGACTTCAGTCACGAAGCATTTGAGCTCTTCAAGACGCCTAAAAGCGGCGACTTTTCAGGCGTCCGCTTCTTTCGCACACGACCAATTGAGCCGACACCCACCGATGCCGTCCTGGCCCGTTTTGCCGATGGCACGGTGGCCGTGGTCGAACGGCGCGTGGCGGGTGGCCGTGTGATCGCGTTTGCGTCCACGCTCGATGGCGAGTGGAACGACCTCGTGCTCAAGCCGGTCTTTGTGCCGCTCCTCCACCAGATCACGCGGTATCTTGGTCAGGTAGAAACACAACCGGAATGGCAGACCTCGGGCCAGGTGGTGGACGTGACACAGCGGGTCGCCGCATTGACTGCAGGCGGCACCGACGATCGCGTCACCTCTGCCGTGGTGCTGTCGCCCTCGGGCCGGCGGACCACTGTCGGTGAAGGCGGAGCCGCCAGTGCGGTGGAGGTCAGCGAGCAGGGCTTTTACGAGATCCGTCCACCGGGTGGTGCTGTAAGTGGGCGACCGTTCACGCTCGCTGTGAATCTGGAAGCGGGTGAGTCGGATCTGTCGGCGATGGACGCGCAAGAGTTCACCGCAGGCGCCACTGGACGCGCCTCGCTGGTGGCCAGTGTCGCGCCGACCGAGGTCCGGCCGGAGGAAACCGAGCGTCGTCAATCCGTGTGGTGGTTCTTGCTGCTTGTCGGCTTCGTCCTGCTTGTCGCCGAGAGTGTGCTGGCGAATCGTCTGTCGCAGAGGCCGGTCGTCGCCATGCCCGTCCGTTCGTAGTCGACAGTCGTTTCTGAGACCGAGGCTCTTATGTCCAACCTGAACTCCACCGATCCCCGCACACAGCTCACCGCGGTCATCGCCGAAGTGCGACGGAAATGGCGCATGAAGCTGGCCCTGCGCGGCGCGGCCGCATTGGTGCTGGGCACCGGCGTGGTGCTGGTGGGTTCCGCACTCGGCATCGACGCGATGCGGTTCGATCCGGGAGCCATTATCGGGTTCCGGATCGCTGCGTTGGTGCTGGTGCTTGGCCTGATCGCGTTCCTGCTTGTTCGCCCGCTGCGTCGGCGCGTCTCTGACAACCAAGTGGCCCTGTATGTGGAGGAACACGAGCCCAGTCTCGAAGCGTCGATCCTGAGCGCGGTTGAGACGGCAGCCACGGCCGACACGTCGGCGTCTCCAGCGCTGCTGGAAAAACTCATCCAGCAGGCCACCGATCAGTGCCGCGCACTCAATACGAGTCAGACCATCGATCAGCAGCCGCGTCGCCGTTTTGCCGCCGCGCTGGTCATCGTCATGGTTGGCATGGCGGCGCTGGTGTCGTTTGGTCCCGAGTCCATGCGCCACGGCCTGTCCGCATTGCTGGTGATGACGCGCGCGGAGGCAGCCAGTCCGTACGCGATCGATGTGCTGCCCGGCAACGTCAAGGCTCCGAGGGGATCCGATCAGAACGTCACGGCGGAACTCAAAAATTTCAGCTCCGACGAAGTGATCCTCATGATGCGCAGTGGCACCGAAGGCGACTATGTGCGCGTGCCTCTCGTGCCCGGTCTTGAAGACGGCAAATTTGAAGGGATCCTCTTCGATGTGATGCAGGACATCGAGTACTTCATCGAGTCCGACGGGGTGCGCTCGGCCACCTACACCATGACGATGGTGGATTTGCCGGCGGTGAAGGATATGGACCATGAATACCGGTTCCCGTCCTACACGCGTCTGCCTCCGCAGGTGGTGGAAGGAGGCGGCGACATCGCGTCGGTCAAGGGCACCGTGGTGCGTCTGAAGATCGAGGCGACGATGGCGACCACCGGTGGCCGGATTGTGTTTGGCGATGATGCGTCGCAGCCGTTGCAGGTGCAGGCCGATGGGACGCTCACAGGGCAGTTCACGGTCGAGAAGAAGAGTTTCTACCGGATTGAGCTGGAAGGGCCGAACAAGGAAGGCATTGCCGCTTCGCCGTCGTACACGGTTGACGTGATCGAAGACATGGCACCGACCGTCAAGTTCATCAAGCCGGGGCGTGACACGGCCGCGAGTGCCGTCGAAGAGGTGTTTCTTGAAGCCGCAGCCGAGGACGACTTCGGGGTCAAGGCGCTCGACCTCGTGTATTCGGTGAACGGCGGCCAGGAAAAGACTGTGCGGATGTACGGCGCCGGCGCGGCGCCGCGTAACGAAGTGTCCGCTGGGCACACGGTGTATCTGGAAGAGCTTGGTGTGAAGGTCGGCGATTCGCTCTCGTATTACGCGATCGCGTCCGACAATGACGGTATCGCCGGTTCGAAGGTCACGATGAGTGACATCTACTTCGTGAAGATCCGTCCCTTCCAGCAGGCGTTTCGGCCGGGACAGTCGCAGGAAGGCGGCGGGGGCGGTGGAGGTGGTGGCGGCCAGCAGGAGCAGGGAGCCCTGTCCGAGAAACAGCGCCAGGTGATCTCTGCGACGTTCAATCTCAATCGTGACAAGGCGAAGATGCCTGCGCATCAGTTCAAGGAAGACGCAGTCGTGATCGCGTTGTCGCAGTCGAAGCTCAAGGATGAGGTTGCCGCGCTGATGCAGCAGATGGCGCAGCGGCTTGGTGGAGACGCCGAGTTCCAGGCCATCCTGCAGACCCTGAAGAAAGCGTCGGAGGCGATGGACGTTGCTGAAAAGCAGTTGCGCGCCGAGAAGACGAAGGAAGCGCTTGCGCCCGAAAATCAGGCGCTCAAATTCCTGCAGGACGCCGAGACTACCTACGAAAGCGAAGTGCGCGAGCGCCAGCAACAGCAGGGCGGTGGCGGCGGCGGCGGAGGTGGCGGCGCGATGGCCGAAGACCTGGCCGACCTGTTTGAACTGGAACGTGATCGGCTGGCGAATCAGTATGAACTGCAGCAGCGCGCGAGTGAAGCCGGGCAGCAGCAGGGTGGCGCGGCTGCCGATCAGGCCGTCGACGAAGTCGCGCAGCGCCTGAAGGCACTGGCGGAACGTCAGCTGCAGGAGGCCGAGCGTCAACGTCGTCAGGCGGCGGCGAAGCAGAGTGCCGGTGGCAGCACAACGGGACAACGTGCACTCGCCGAGGAACTCGAAGAACTGGCGAGGCAGTTGGAGCGGTTGAGCCGTGATCAGCAGCGTGAGCAGGAGCAGCGTCAGCAACTTGCTGATGAGGCGCGCCGCATGCAGGAGTCTGCCAATCAGATGCGCCGGGCCGCGGCAAACGGTCAGCAGGAAGGCGGCAGCCAGGCGGCGGAGGCCGCGCAGCAGTTGCAGGAAGCGCAGCGCCGATTGCAGAACGCCACCGCGCCGAGTAATCCACAGCAGGCGGTGCAGGATGCACAACGGCGCGCGCAGGAACTGGTGAATCAGCAGAAGGCGATCCAGTCGCAGGTGGGCAATCTGCCGCAGCAGGGGGCGGCCGGACGTGACCAGCAGGTCGGCCAGATCGGCGAACGCAAAAACACGATGAACTCGCAGCTTGCTGAGCTTGAGAAGCAACTCGCGCAAACGGCGTCGCAGATGCGCGGCCAGCAGCGCGAGGTCGGCGAGAAGTTGCGGGAAGCCGCAGAGGGTATCCGCAGCGATCAGATCAAGGAGAAGATCGAGTTCACGCGCAATCAACTGCCGGGTTCATCCCCGCAGAATGCACGCGACTACGAGCAGTCGATCGGCAGTGATCTTGAGCGCATGCAGAACCGCCTGAACCAGGCGGCTCAGGCGATGGGCAGCGCCACGCGCCAGAACGCGCAGACCCAGGCGCTCGATCGCGCACGCAATGCGTTGCGGGGGCTTGAGTCGTTGAATGAAAGGATGGAGCA
>JBKJTD010000216.1:0-6845 GCA_046590915.1 Vicinamibacterales bacterium | reverse complement strand
GTCTCTGGAGACCGCACTCAAAGGCGCCCGCTACGTCATTGTCGCCGTCCCCTCCCATGGTCTGCGCGCCGCAGTGCGGCAAGCCGTGCCGCTGATCGAAGACGGAGCAATTCTGGTCAGCGCGACCAAAGGCATCGAAACCGACAGTTTGAAACGGATGTCGGAAGTCATTCGCGAAGAGTCCGGTGGCCGCCACCCTGTGGTGGTGTTGTCAGGACCAAGCTTTGCCGCCGAAGTCGCGCAGCGCCTGCCCACCGCTCTCGTGGCCGCCTCCGACGACGATGCCGCCGTTGAGAAGGTGCAGGCTGAGTTTCGCGGGCCGCAGTTCAGGCTCTATGGCACGACTGACGTGGTCGGCGTCGAGATGAGCGGTGCGCTCAAGAACATCATCGGCATCGCGGCCGGTGTCGTGGAGTCGCTGGGGCTGGGACACAACGCCATGTCGGCGCTCATTACGCGTGGCCTGGCCGAGATAGCGCGCCTGTCGTGTGCGATGGGCGGCCAGCGCGACACGCCTGCGGGCCTGAGTGGTCTGGGCGACCTGGTGCTGACGTGTACGGGCTCGCTCAGCCGCAATCGTCACGTCGGCATTGAACTGGGCCGGGGGCGATCACTCGACGACATTCTGGCCGGCATGCGGATGGTGGCCGAGGGCGTCAAGACCACGTCGGCGGCGATGGCACTGGGCGAACGCCATGGCGTGGAATTGCCGATTGCCGCGCAGATGGCCGAGGTGCTCGCCGGGCGCAAGAGTCCGCGCGCCGCCGTCGGTGATTTGATGCTGCGCCCGCAGCGCGGCGAACGGGATCAGGGGACTCGCTAGATGGCGTTGTTTGATCGACTCAAAGCCGGGCTCGAAAAGACCGCGAGACAGATTCGCGACCGTTTCCTGGAAGTGGATGACGCCGCCGATGCGACGCCTGCGTCGCGGTCGGCCTCGGGCGGTCGATCGCTGTCATCCGGCACGACGCTGGAACTGACGACGTTTGAAGCCGTGGAAGATGCCTTGATTGCCGCCGACGTCGGGCTGCCCGCCACCGATCGCATCGTCGAGGCGGTCAAACGGGATCGGCAGGGGAGTTTGTCGTCGCGGGTGGGCCGTGAAGTGCGTCGCATTCTCGGCGAAGCGGCACCGGTCACGGCGATTTCGACCGTGCCACACGTGATCCTGGTCGTCGGCGTCAACGGCACCGGAAAAACAACGACGGTGGGCAAGCTGGCGAACCTGTACAAACAGGCGGGCAGGTCGGTGCTGGTGTGTGCGGCCGACACGTTCCGCGCGGCGGCTGTCGAACAACTGGCCGTCTGGACCGAGCGTGCGGGTGTGGATTTGGTGCGCGCGCAGATGGGCTCGGACCCGGCAGCGGTGACGTTTGATGCCGTGGTGGCTGCCAGAGCGCGTCAGCGCGAGATCGTGATTATCGACACCGCCGGTCGACTGCACACCAAGACCAACCTGATGGCCGAGCTCGACAAGATTCGTCGCATCGTCTCGCGCGAAGTGCCCGGCGCGCCCCACGAAGTGCTGCTCGTGCTTGATGCGACTGTGGGACAGAACGGCCTCGCGCAGGCTCGCGAGTTCCAGCAGGCGAGTGGAGCGAATGGCATCGTGCTCACCAAGCTGGACGGCACGGCCAAGGGCGGCGTCGCGGTCGCCATCGCGCACGACCTCAAACTGCCGATTCGTTTTGTTGGTGTCGGCGAAGGCATCGACGACTTCCTGACGTTTGACGCCGACGCCTACGTCGACGCGATCTTCAGCGCGTAGTTTCCCATGATGAGGACCGCCGATCACGCGGGCTGGATGGCGCGGGCGCTGTTTGTCGCCGAGCGCGGCCGTGGTCGCACCTCTCCCAATCCCCTGGTCGGCGCCGTCGTCGTCTCACCTGATGGCATCGTGCTCGGTCAAGGGGCACATTTGATGGCGGGCGGTCCGCATGCCGAGGTGCACGCACTCGCTGCCGCGGGGGACGCGGCGCGCGGCGCGACGTTGTACTGCACGCTTGAGCCGTGTTGCCACACCGGTCGCACAGGGCCCTGCACGGACGCGGTGATCGCAGCCGGTATCGCGCGCGTCGTGACGGGCATCGAAGATCCGCACCCCCGCGTGGCAGGCGGAGGCCACGCGCGGTTGCGTGCTGCGGGCATCGAGGTCATCACGGGCGTCGGAGCCGACCACGCGCGGCAGCAGAACGCCCCGTTTCTCACGTGGGTCACGCAACACCGACCGTGGACCGTACTCAAGACCGCGGCGTCGGCGGATGGATTCGTCGCCCGCCTTCGCCGAGGCTTCGGCGGGCCAGCGGCCGGCCTCGTGGATCGAATGACCGGCCCCGCGACCGATCGCTGGATGCATCGCCAGCGGGCGTGGATTGACGCGATCGCCGTGGGTGCCGACACCGTGCTGGCCGATGACCCCCTGCTGACACCGAGGGGCGCCCTCCGTCTTTCCCCACTGACGCGCGTCATCGTGGATTGGCGGGGCCGGGTTCCGTTCGGCGCGCGGGTGTACTCCACCAGGTCGGCAGGGCCCGTCATAATGGTGGGGTTGGAGACACTGCCCGAGAGCCATCGTGACGCGTTGCGTGAGCGCGAGGTGGAGATTGAGCTTTTTGCCGACCGGAGTCTGGCGGCGGTCGCCCAACGGCTCGCGCAGCGCGGGGTGCAGTCCCTGCTTGTCGAGGGCGGCCCTGCCTTGCAGCAGGCCTGGATTGAGGCGGGCCTGATCGACGCGGTGCAATACGTCGAGACCCCCGTGCATCTGGGCTCCGGGGTGGCTGTGGCACCGGCACTCCGTGAGTGGGTGACGCATGGTGCGGGCCGGCATCAAAGGGATTTAGGGGCGGATCGCCTCGTGGAAGGACGCTGGGTCTGACGTGTTTACGGGCTTGATCGAAACGACCGGCACTCTCCTGACGGGCACCGACAACGCCCGCGGCGGCCGTATTGTCATCGCCACCTTCATCGGCGCGCAGCTGTCGGTTGGAGACAGCGTTGCGGTGAACGGCGTGTGTCTGACGGCTGTGGCCGTGACGTCGACCAGCTTCGAAGCGGATGTGTCCCCTCAGACCGCGCGGGTAACGACGGCTGCGGACTGGAAGACCGGGACACGTGTGAATCTTGAACGGCCGCTGCGCGCCGATGCCAGGCTCGGCGGGCATTTTGTGCTCGGGCACGTGGACGGCGTGAGTCGGCTGCTCGAGGTGCGGGTCGAGAGCGAGAGTTACTGGCTTGAGTTTGCATTGCCCGCCGACCTTGCGAAGTACATGATCCCGAAGGGATCACTCGCCGTCGACGGCATCAGTCTCACGGTCGCAGAGCTGAAGGCCGATCGGTTTGCGGTGCAGATCATTCCGCATACCTGGGTTGAGACGACGTTGTCCGATCGCGCTGTGGGCGACGCCGTCAATCTCGAAGCCGATGTGCTCGGCAAACACGTCGTGCGGCTGGTGGAGTTGGGGAGGACTGTGTGAAGAACGCTGGATTGCGCCTGGCCAAGGGACGACGGCTCACGCCGTTTGCGCCGATTGAAGACGCGCTCATCGCGCTGCGCGAAGGCCGGATGATCGTCGTGGTCGACGATGAGGATCGCGAAAACGAAGGGGACCTCACGATGGCGGCGTCCAAGGTGACGCCCGAGGCCATCAACTTCATGGTCAAGCACGGCCGCGGCCTCGTGTGTCTGGCGATGACGCCGGAGCGACTCGACGCACTCGAGATCCCGCTGGAGGTCAGCGACAACTCATCACGGCGAGAGACGGCGTTTTGTGTGTCGATTGATGCCAGGAAGGGCACGACCACCGGTGTGTCGGCCGCTGATCGCGCCAAGACCATCAAGGTGGCCATCGCCAAGGACACCGCGCCGCGCGACTTGTCCCGGCCCGGCCACATCTTCCCGTTGCGCGCCCGTCCCGGCGGTGTGCTGGTGCGATCCGGGCATACCGAAGCGGCGGTGGACCTTGCGCGCATGGCCGGTCTTCCGGCCGCCGGCGTCATCTGCGAGATCATGAATGACGATGGCACGATGGCGCGGGTGCCGGAGCTCACGAAGTTCGCAAAAAAACACAAGCTGCCGATGATCACCATCGCGGCTTTGATCCGGTACCGGATGCAGCACGAAAGCCTCGTGACGCGTGTGGCCAGGGCGGCGCTGCCGACGGCACACGGCCCGTTCGAGATATTCGCGTTCCAGTCCGGTCTCGATGGTGAAACCCACGTGGCCCTTGTCAAGGGCGACATCAGCAGCGGCGAGCGCATCCTTGTGCGCGTGCACTCGAAGTGCTTGACCGGCGACGTGTTCCACTCGCTGCGGTGCGACTGTGGCCCGCAGCTCGACACGGCAATGCAGCGCATCGCGCAGGAGGGGCAGGGCGTCCTGTTGTACCTGCACCAGGAAGGGCGCGGCATCGGCTTGGGCAACAAGATCAAGGCTTACGAACTGCAGGATCAAGGCCTCGACACCGTGGAGGCGAACGAACGACTCGGCTTCAAGGCCGACCAGCGCGACTACGGCATCGGCGCACAAATTTTGCGCGACCTCGGGATCCGTTCCATGCGGCTGCTGACCAACAATCCCCGCAAGTTTGTGGGCTTGGAAGGCTACGGCCTGTCGGTGGTCGAGTCGGTGCCGATTGAGATCGCAGCCACCAACGACACCCGCAAATACATGAAGACCAAGAAAGACAAACTCGGCCATACACTCTCGTCGGTGTGAGGCACATGACGACGATGAAGGCTCTTGGGCTGCAGGTCTGCTGTGTGCTGGTCGCGTCGGCGGCAGTACGGGCGACGCCGCAGGAAGTGCCGCTCGAGGCGTTGCTCGAACGCCTCGCCACCTACATCGAGACCTATGAACGCGACCTCTCCGCGGTCGTCTCCGAAGAACACTACACGCAGGAAGTGTCCGGCTGGTCGAGCATGTGGCCGGGCTTGCGTGTGTTGCGATCCGAGTTTTTGCTCACCAAATCGGCCGCCACTGAGGGGCTGCCCGCGTGGATTGCGTTTCGCGACGTCTTTGAGGTGGATGGCAAGCCGGTCCAGGACCGGAGTGACCGCCTCATGCAGCTCTTTGTAAAACCAACGGGTGACGCCCTCGATCAGGTCAACACCATCGTCAAGGAAAGTGCCAAACACAATCTCGGCTGGGTGACCCGCACGGTGAATGTGCCGACGATGGTGCTCATCTATGGAAAACGCGACGAACAGAAGCGGTCGCAGTTCCGGCGTGGAGGCATGTCGAAGGTGGGCGGCGCGCAGGCGCGCGAAGTGCGCTTCACGGAGCGTGCACTCCCCAGAGTGATCCACACCTCCGACAACGCGGCGGCGCAGGGAACGTTTTGGATCGACGAACAGACTGGTCGCATTCTCAAGACGGAACTGAAGATTTCGACCGGGTCTACGTCGGCCGTGATTGGGGTCTCGTACGGCCACGAACCCAAGATCGACATGTGGCTGCCCGTGTTGATGAGCGAGCGTTATTCAACCCCGCGGCAGCCCATCATCACGGGCCGTGCGGTGTATTCGAACTTCCGCAGGTTCGACGTCACGGTCGGCACGATCATCAAGAAGTAGGTCCGGCGCTGGCTGGTAGCGCTAGTGCGTTTCACCATGAACCTCATGTTAAAAATGCCCCTACTGTGAAGGAAAGACGATGACAAATCGATGGCTCGTTGGTGTGTGTGCGATGGCTGTCGCGGCGGCTTCCGGGTTCGCGCAATCACGCGTGACGCCAGACCTGCTCAACAGTGTTGAGTTTCGAAACATGGGACCATTCCGCGCGGGCGCGTGGATTACGGACTTTGCGGTGCCGGCGACGCCGGAACGATCACATCGCTACACGTTTTACGTCGGCACACGCAATGGCGGTGTGTGGAAGACCGAGAACAACGGGGCAACCTTCAGGCCCATCTTTGACGCGGCGGGGCAGCAGTCGATTGGCGCCGTGGCCGTTGCCCCTTCCGACGAAAAGACGGTGTGGGTCGGCACGGGTGAGTCCTTCGTGGTGCGGTACTCGTATCCCGGTGATGGGATCTACAAGTCCACCGATGCCGGGGCGACGTGGCAACACATGGGGTTGCGGCCGACGCAGCACATCTCGCGCATACTGATTCATCCCAAAAATCCCGACGTCGTCTATGTCGCGGCGATGGGGCCGCTTCACACGAAGTCGCCTGATCGCGGCGTGTATCGCACCCGTGATGGCGGCACGACGTGGGACCGGGTGTTTCACCTCGATGATGAGCTGGGTGTCATCGAAATGGTGATGGACCCGTCAAATCCTGCCGTGTTGTACGCCGCCTCCTACGACAAGGAACGCGTCGCGTGGAGACTGCGGCAGGGTGGGCCTGGCAGCGGCATCCACAAGTCGACCGACGGCGGAACGACGTGGACCCGTCTGGAGGGCGGGCTGCCGACGGGCAACATCGGCCGGATCGGTCTCGACGTCTTTCGCGGCAACTCCAACATCCTGTACGCGCTCGTGGAGAACATCAATCCTCGTCCGGCCGGGCTGCCGCAGCCCAACGCCGTCGGCGGCGGCATCGGCGAAGTGTATCGATCAGACGATGCCGGCAAGACGTGGCGGCTGACGCACGAACGGACGATCAACGTCGGAGGCAAGGCGCCGTACTCGTTCAACTGGCTGAAGATCGATTCGAAGAACGAGAACAAAATATGGGTGACCAGTGTCTGGGTGGCGCATTCGGCTGACGGCGGCAAGACGTGGGCCGACCTGGAGAATAACCGGACGCTGTTTCGAAACATGTTCGGCGACATTCGCGTGATCTGGGTGGACCCCGACGATCCGGAGCGTCTGCTTGTGGGGTCCGACGGAGGGGTGTATCAAA
>JBKJTD010000160.1:0-8230 GCA_046590915.1 Vicinamibacterales bacterium | reverse complement strand
TGAAGGTGATCGAAGCGCGCACACAGGCCGGCGAGGCGCCGCCCGTGGTGGCGCACTACCGTACGGTCCTGCCAAGCATGGCGCACTATCTCGGCCGGCCAATCGAAGACATCTTCGACATGCCGACACTCGTCGCGCGCACGCAGCAGGTGCCCGCAATGTACGTGCTGCTCAGGCCCGACGAATTCGAAGAATTCCAGATGCGTGTGGCACCCGCCAGGGTCCCGACGTGCATCGTGTCGCGGCACACCCTGTTTGAGGCGAAGCTGCGACACGTGTTGGAGGGGAAGCCGTGGCCTGTTGTTTACCTCGCAGGTACTGGCGCTGCCTGCGATCAATGAGGCAGTGCGTCAATGAGGCAATGAGGCAATGAGCCAATGGGCCAATGAAGAGCGTGCGTCACGCTGCATTCATTGCCTCATTGCCTCATTGCCTCATTGCCTCATTGCCCAATTCCACCCTCGTCACCGTCGCGGCGCCGAACTTGCCGACGACGATCCCTGCGGCGCGGTTGGCGAGGCGGGCGGCGTCGCTCAGAGACGCGCCGCTTGCGAGGGCCAGGGCGAGGGTGGCGACCACGGTGTCGCCGGCGCCGGTGACGTCAGCGACTTCGCGAGCGGTGGCCGGGATGTGCAGGTCGATCGACGCCGCGCCTGACGCGTCAAACAGCCACATGCCGTGTTCGCCCCAGGTGATGAGGACATTGGCACCCGTTGCCGCGTGGAGCGTGCGTGCCGCGACGCGGCAGTCGTCCGCATTGTGAATCCGAGTCCCGGTCATCAGTTCGGCTTCGTGGTGATTGGGCGTGAGGAGTGTGACGCCGGCGTAGCGGGCCGCGTCGGGCACTTTGGGGTCAACCACGATCGGCACCGTGCCGGCGGCGGCGCGCGCAGCGGCAATCACGGCTGGTGTGACCACACCCTTGCGGTAATCCGACAGAATGATCGCCCGCGCTTGGGCGCACGCGGCCGTGACGGCCACGGCCATGGCCTCAGCCGTGGCGCCGTCGAGCGGTGTCTCGGCTTCGTAGTCCACGCGCGCGACTTGCTGATTACGTGACGTGACCACCCGCACTTTGCGCGTGGTCGGCCTGGTCGCGTCGGCCACGAGCCGGTCATCCTTGATGCCGCGCTCATGCAGCAGGCGGCGGAACGTGGAGGCCGTCTCGTCGGTGCCGACGCAGCCGACGACCAGCGGTACGCCGTCAAGGGCGCGCACGTTGGCGGCCACGTTCGCCGCGCCGCCGAGGCGGAATTCATCGCGTTCGAATCGCACGACAGGGACCGGGGCTTCGGGAGAAATGCGATCCACGTGCCCGACGACGAAGTGGTCAAGCATCAGATCGCCGATCACGGCAATGGGGAGCGGTCGCAGTGTCATGCGCGGCCATCCGGAATGGAAGCCGCCGGCTCAGACATCCGGGCGGCGTAAGGGAGGGTAATCAGTCCCAGAAACAACATGAGGAATTCCGAGTCGCCGAAGTTGTATTCAAAGAGGCCCGCCACCAGCATGGCCACCATCGCGGCGACACCGGCACCAGCGATGGCTTTGGCCTCGCCGGTCCGCAGCTGTCGCCAGAGATCCCGGGAGGCGACCACGACAAACCAGAGCCAGATGGCCAGCGCGGGAAGGCCGCGTTCGGCAGCGAGTTGCATCGGCACGTTGTGCAGGTGCGGATTGGACTCGTTGACCGCATACGTCGCGTCGCGGTAGCGCGCGTACACGACCGGAATCATGTTGGGCCCCACGCCGGTGATCGGATGGTCCTGCACCATGTGGACACCTGATCGGAGCATCGCGACACGATCGCGTGAGGCCGGGTCGTTGAGATCGCCGATCGACTGCACGCGCGAAATGATCGCGCTGGGCGCGATGGCGAAAAACACCAGCCCCAGCACCGGCAGCACCAGCAACAGCCGCCAGTTGCGCTCCGCCATCAGCACGCCCACCGCCGCGACCAGACCGACCATCGCGTTGCGGGTTTGTGTGTAGAAGAGGGCGATCACCAGGGCAGGCACTGCAATGGCCGGCCACACCCACTCACGCCCGACATACAGCAGACGCGCCAGCGCCGCGCCGGTGACCAGCATCAAGACACCGGAAAACGTCATCCAGTGGCTCAATGGACCGACGACACGATTGTCGAGCTTGTCGTACCCGAAGAAGTGGTACTGCGCAATGCCGTAGAGGGCCGCCGCAGAACCCACGGCGATGATCGCGTCAATCACCCAGGTGGCCTTCGCACCGCGCGCGAACGTGGCGACGACCGGCACCATGACGAACAGGATCAACTGCTTGCTGTCCAAAAAACTTGTCGCGGGATCCACCGACGCACCTGCGCTCACGAGCGTCCATCCGGCATACACGAGCAGCGGCATCATGAACGCCGGCACCTCGCGCCATCGTCGTTCACGCGTGTTGACGACGATCCACACGATGGCCGCCAGGTAGAGGCTGATCTGGGCGGCAAACAGGCTGACCTGCGTGGACGCGAGCGACACGGCCACCAGCACAAATCCTGCGCGTCGCAGTCCCGATTCCGATGTCATCGTCACCAGTCATTCTCCATCGTCACGAGCGGTTCTCGAGCAGTCGTTCGGCGGCAGCGCTGACGGCCTCCGGCGCAATGGATGTCAGGCACCGGAAGTCGCCCGGGGCGCAGACCCGTTGGTCACACGGCCGGCAGGGCAACGAGCCGGCATCCACCGACGCCGTCGGTACGGCCGTCGGTCGCCACGGCGCCGACCGCTCCACCAACGTCGGCCCATACAACCCGACGATGGGCACGTTTGAGGTCGAGGCGATGTGCATCGGCCCGCTGTCGCCGCCGATGTACAACGCCGCCGAGTCGAGCAAGGCACGCAGTTCCGGCAGCGTGACGTCGCCTGCATCCACGATCCGCGAGGCCCCGTCTCCCGCCTGTGCCCGCGCATCGTGCAGCACACGCTGCACGGCGTCATGATCGGAGGGGCCGGCCGTCAGCAGCACCCACCGGTCAGCATGCCCGGTTGATTGTCGCACTAGTCCGGCAGCCACGGCGGCAAACGCCGGTTCCGGCCACCGGCGGAACGGGTTGCCGGCGCTGACGTGAAACACGATCAGGCGCGTGGTGCTCTGGCCTGCGGGGACGCCTTGTGCGCGCAGGCGTCCAAGCACTGACGCTTCGGCGGCCTTGTCGGTCGGCATGTAGACGCGGTCGCTTTCTCGGCTTGGCGTCGCAGGCAACGCCGCGTCAACGGCAGGTAGCAGATCCCACTGATTTTCAACCGAGTGCCGGGGGTGGAGGCCGCGAGGACGATGGACGGCCTGGGTGTACATCCAGGTGCGGCCATCAATGTCGTAGCCGATGCGCCGGGGCGCTCCGGACGCCCAGGTGAGCCAGGCGCTGCGCGGGCCACCGTGCAGGTCGAGCACGAGATCAAAGTTCGCGCGCCGGAGGCGGCGGGCAAGGCGGAGGTCGTCCACCACACGCGCCATGCCGCGGCGGTGGGTGATGACCATCACCTCGGAGAGATCGGGATTGGTGGAGACGACCGGCGCGGCCGCAGATTCAACGAGATAGGTGAGATGCGCGTCGGGATACTGGCGGCGCAGCGCCCGGATGACCGGCGTGGTGAACACCACATCGCCGATCAGGCGCAAGCGGACGATCAGAATCTTCAATTATCGGGCAGGGGCGCCGGCAGGCACCTCAACTGTCGCTTCGTCGATCAGCATGACGGGGATGTCGTCTTTGACCGGGTAGACCCGATGGCAGCTTCCGCACTGGAGGCCTGCGCCGTCCTTCACGAGCACCACCTTGGTCTTGCAGGCGGGACAGACAAGAATCGCGAGCAGAGCCGGGTCAATCGCCATGCACTGGATGATAGTGAGAATGGGCCAATGGGGCAATGGGGCAATGAGCCAATGGGCGATGGGTGTGAAACAATCGGGCGACAACCGTCATGATGTGGTTTATCCCCCCTCCTGTCCAGGCGCCGGCACCGCCGACCACCGCCGCGACCGGTGAAGCGTATTTTCTGTTTTTGCAGGGCCGCACGCTGGAAGGGCGCGGCGATGTGAACGGCGCCATTGCGGCGTATCGCGCTGCGATTGCCCTGGTGCCCTCGGCTGCCGATGTCCGGGCGGAACTGGCCGGCCTGTTTGCGCGGGAGGGCCGCGCCGAGGACGCCATCACCGAGGGCGAGGCTGCTCTCAAGACCGACCCCGCCAATCACGAAGCGCATCGCATTCTCGGACTCGTCCGCGCGGCGATGGCCGATCAGGCCTCGTCCACGGGCGATCAGGGCCGGATAGTCGTGCAGGCGGTGGAACATCTTGAAAAGGCGCTGGCCGGAGGGCGGCGTGACCCCGGGGTGGAAATTTCACTCGGTCGCCTCTACGTGCGCACCGGACAACACGCCAAAGCCATCACGACGCTCACCGATTTTCTCAACGATCAGCCGGGCTATCCGGAAGGTGTGTTGCTGCTGGTGGAGTCGCTCGATGCGACCGGCGAGGATGCCCGCGCCATTGCCGTGCTTGAACCCCTGATCCGCGACGAACCGGATCTTGCGCGCGCGCGCAGTTGGCTTGCTGAGTTGTACGACAGTGCGGGGCGCGCGGAGGATGCACTGATTCAGTGGCGTGAGCTGGCACGCACCAATCCGCGCAACGTGCCGATCCGGACGCGCTTTGCCACAGCACTCGTCAATCTCGGGCAACTCGACGAAGGCCGCAAGGCGCTGCTCGAACTGGCGGGCGAGTTTCCACGTGACGCAGCGATCTGGTATCTGATTTCGCAGATGGAGAACCGCGCGGGCAACGCCGATGCGGCCGAAAATGCCGCGCGCCAGATCGCCGGCATTGATGGCGCGGATCCGCGAGGGCCTCTGGCGCTGGCTGAAGCCCGCACCGCGCGCGGCGACCATCGAGGCGCGGTGAGTACGCTCGAGCCGCTGCTCGCCGCCCTGAGATCGGCACCCGACACCGGCATCTACGCGCGCGTAGCCGTCGAGCTCTCGGCCGCGCTCGATGCGAGTGGAGATCGCGACCGCGGGATTCGCGTGCTTGAAGATGCTCGCACACGCGACGACCGGAATGTCGAGGTGCGTGCCGCACTGGCGGCGGCCTACCAGCGCGACGATCGTCACGATGCGGCCGAGCGCATCTACAAGGATCTGCTCACGGCCGACCCCAACAACCCGACCTACCTTGCCGGGCTGGGCTGGGCGTTTGTGCGACAGGGACAGGCGGGGCTTGGCCGCGCGCCGCTGGAAAAAGCCGCGGCCGCGCGCCCCAACGATGCCGAGATCCTGGATCATCTGGCCGATGCGTTGTTTGACCTCAAGCAGTATCGCGAGGCCGTCGCCGCCTGGGATCGCGCCCTTGCTGGCGATCGTGCAGGCATCGATGCCGACGCGGTCACCAAAAAGCGCGATCGCGCACGACAACTGGCAGGGCGCCAGTGAAGTCGTCCGCGTGGTTTCTGCCGGTGGCGCTGGTCGCCGCCGGGTGTGCCGCCCGCGTCTTCACGCCGCCTGCCGGTCCCGCTCAACCCTTTGCTGATGCGCCCGCTGTGTGGACGCAGCTCACCGAGCCGTGTCGTGACGCCCAGCGCTACGTCGGCGAACTCCGCGTGCAAGGCTGGGTAGGTCATCGTGATCAACGCATCTCCCGCACACTCCACGGCGCCGTCACACGCAATGACGATGTGTATCTTGAGTTGCAGATTGTGGGGACGACGGTGTTTCAGATGGCCGGGCAACAAGGACAGGCCACCATCCTCCTCCCCCGCGCCGAACGCGTCCTGCGCGCGCCGACGCGCGACATCGTCGCCGCCCTGACGGGATTGCAGTGGGGCGGACGTGAACTGCTCGACGTGTTGACGGGGTGTGTCGCCGCACCAGAAGGCGACGTCACTGGCGAACGCATCGGGCCCGCAGCTCGCGTCACGTTGTCGCCATCCACACACGCCTGGGTCCGCGAGCGCGGTGGCCGATGGGAACTGGAAGCGGCCCGCATCGCCGACTGGCTCGTCGAATACCGCCTCTTTGACGCCCGTTGGCCGCGCGAAGTGCGCGTGACGTCGAATGGCACCACCCCACTCGATCTCAGGTTCACGCTGTCGCAGGTGCAGGTCAACATCGACCTGCCAGCCACGACGTTCACTCTCAACGTGCCTGAACGGTTTATCCCTATGACCATCGACGAGCTCCGCTCCCTCGGCCCACTCCGGGAGCAGCGGTAGATGGCCAGGACGCTGGTCCTTCGTCCGACCGCCAAGCTCAATCTCACGCTGCGCGTCGGGCCCCTGCGCACCGACGGGTACCACGACGTGCGATCGCTCATGCAGTCGATCGCGCTGCACGACACGGTCACGATTTCGGACCGCCGGGGACCGATGGGCCTCCTGTGCCGCACGCCTGGCGTGCCGTCGGACACGTCCAATCTCGCGTGGAAGGCTGCGGCGGCGTTGTGGAAGGCGCTGGGACGTCCGGGCGAGCCTCGCGACGCGCACATCAAAATCGAGAAGACCATTCCCTCGCAGGCCGGGCTCGGGGGAGGCAGTGCCAACGCCGCTGCGGCCCTGGTCGGCCTGAACACACTGTGGGCCGGCAAAATGTCCCGGCGCGATCTGGCGAGGGTGGCCGCTACCCTTGGCTCGGATGTGCCGTTTTTCCTGCAGGGGGGCACGGCAGTCGCCACAGGGCGCGGCGAGGACCTGTACCCGGTCGACGACATCCACCGCATGGGCGTCATCGTCATCAAACCGTCTTTTGGGGTGGCCACGGCCGAGGCCTACCGGTGGCTGGACGAAGACCGCAAGGCTGGCTTGCCGGAGGCGCCGGAAGGCCGCGACGTTGAAGTGGGCTGGCCGTCCGGCGGTGTGGCGCTGGCCAACGACCTGATGGCCCCGGTTGCCCGCCGCCATCCGGGAATTACTGAAATGGTCGAGGCCTGTCTGTCGGCAGGGGCCTACGGAGCCCAGATGACCGGCAGTGGATCTGCAGTATTCGGCCTGTTTTCTGAGGTCGCAGCCACAAAAGCGGTCAAACGCCTCAAGCGGCCGGATTGGCTCGTTTTGTTGACGCGGACGCATGGACGACGCGAAGCCGCGCGTCACATTGGGCTGTAGCTCTCGCCAGAGCCGGGCTCCGATGACGTGTGCTAAACTTCCTGTTTTGCTGGGGCCGCGGGCCAAGGCACAGGGTGGGGCGTGGCCAAGCGGTAAGGCGCGGGTCTTTGGAACCCGTATTCGAAGGTTCGAATCCTTCCGCCCCAACCAATTTGTTGGCGATCGGCGTTTTTAGAGCGGTATCGGCATGAGTCACGGTCAGTTGAAGTTGTTCTCGGGCAGCGCTCACCCTGCGCTGGCCAAAGAGATCGCAGAGCAACTTGACATTCCGTTGGGGGCTGCGCGGCTCCATCGGTTTCCGGACTCGGAAGTGTCGTTTCAGATCGACGAGAACATCCGCGGCACGGATGTGTTCATTCTTCAGCCGACCTCGGCGCCCGTCGATGAACATCTCGTTGAGATGTGCGTGATGATCGACGCGTTTCGCCGGTCATCGGCCTCACGGATCACCGCCGTGATTCCGTATTACGGCTACGCGCGGCAGGACCGCAAAGACAAGCCCCGGGTGCCGATTTCGGCAAAACTCGTGGCGAACCTGCTCAGCGCCGCGGGTGCAAACCGGGTGCTGACGATGGATTTGCACAAGGCGCAGATTCAGGGATTTTTTGATATTCCGGTGGACCACTTGTTTGCGGCCCCGGCAATCATTGAGTACCTCGCGCGCCAGAATTTCGGGCCGGTGACGATTGTGTCGCCCGATGCCGGGGGTGCCGAGCGTGCGCGTGCGTATGCGAAGCGGCTCGATGCGGAGTTGGCGATCATCGACAAGCGCCGTGGCGAAACCGGCACGGCCGAGGTGATGAACGTGATTGGCGATGTGGCGGGCCGGGTGTGCATCATCTCGGACGACATCGTCGATACGGCCGGCACGATGCAGAAGGCGGCGCAGGCGCTCAAGGACAACGGTGCGACGCGCGTGCTTGCGTGTGCGGTGCATGGGGTGTTGTCGGGGCCGGCGATTTCGCGGATCGAGGCCGCGCCGATCGACAAGTTGATCGTCACCAATACGGTGCCGCTCAACGGCGACAAGGCGGCGTGCGGGAAAATTGTGGTGTTGTCGGTCGCGCGCCTGCTGGCGCAGGCCATCAAGAGCATCCACGAGGAGACGTCGGT
>JBKJTD010000417.1:0-2979 GCA_046590915.1 Vicinamibacterales bacterium | reverse complement strand
TGGCCATCGTCGTCGTGCCCGCCGCGCAGGTGCTCGCAGCGGTGGACGATTGCATCGCCAAGGGTGTGAAAGCGCTTGTCGTCATTTCGGCGGGGTTTGGCGAGGTGGGCGCCCAGGGGCGTGCCCTGGAAGCTGCGCTGCTCGACAAAGTGCGTGCGGCCGGCGTGCGGATGGTCGGCCCCAATTGCATGGGCCTGCTCAACACGGATCCGGCCGTCAATCTCAACGCGACCTTCTCGCCCGTGTATCCACCCGCAGGTGGTGTGGCGATGTCCACACAGAGTGGCGCGTTGGGCCTGGCGATTCTCGACTACGCGCGACGACTCAATCTGGGCATCTCGACGTTTGTGTCGGTCGGCAACAAGGCCGATGTGTCGAGCAACGACCTGATTCAATACTGGGCCGACGATCCACGCACGGACGTCATCCTGCTGTACCTCGAGAGCTTTGGCAATCCGCGCAAGTTCAGTCAGATTGCCAGGCGCGTGGCCCGTGAAAAGCCCATCGTCGCGGTGAAGTCCGGACGGTCTGCGGCCGGGGCGCGTGCGGCGTCTTCGCACACCGGCGCGCTCGCCAGCAGCGATGCGGTGGTGGATGCGCTATTCGAACAAGCGGGTGTTATCCGCACGAACACCCTCGAAGAACTGTTTGATGTGGCGGCACTCCTCGCGCGTCAACCCGTGCCCCGCGGGCGGGGTGTGGCCATCCTGACCAACGCGGGCGGCCCCGGGATCCTCGCCGCCGATGCCTGTGAGGCGCAGGGCCTGGCCCTGCCCTCGCTCAGTGACGACACCATCGCCGAGCTGCGCTCGTTCCTGCCGGCGGCGGCCTCGGTGGGCAATCCCGTGGACATGATTGCGTCCGCGTCGGCCGGCAGTTACGAACGGGCGCTGAGGGCCTTACTGCGCGACGATCGGGTGGACAGCGTGCTCGTGATCTTCATTCCCCCGCTGGTCACTCATCCTGACGATGTGGCGAGAGCGATTCGGACCGCGTCGCTGGAGGTGCCGACCAAGCCGGTGCTGGGCATCTTCATGTCGGCGCAGAGTGCGGCGCCGGTGCTGTCACCCATTCCCTGTTTCGAATTTCCGGAGTCGGCGGCCGTGGCGCTGGCGCGGGCTACAACCTACGGCGAATGGCGACAAACGCCGGTGGACGTCCCGCCCGAGATGGCGATTGATGTGGCGGCGGCACGCGGCGTCATTGACAAGGCGCTGACACGAGGCGGGGGATGGCTGACTCCCGACGAAGCGCAGGCGCTCATGGTGGCCGTCGGTGTGCCGGTGCCGACCGGAGTGGCAGTGACGAGTGAGCAGGATGCGGTGGATGCGGCCGCGTGGATCGGCGGGACGGTTGTGTTGAAGGCCGTGGGTCCGACCATTCTGCACAAGACCGAGGTGGGCGGTGTGCGCGTGGGGCTCATGGGGGAGTCCGCCATTCGGAGCGCATGGCAGGACATGGAGTCGCGCTTGGGTGATTCAATGACCGGCGGGCTGATTCAAGCGATGGTCGGCGGTGGTGTCGAGATGTTGGTCGGCGTGACCGACGATCCCATCTTCGGGTCGGTCATGGCGTGCGCCAGCGGCGGTGTGTTGGCTGAGTTGCTCAACGATGCCGACTTCCGTCTGCACCCATTGACCGCGCGTGATGCCGACGCCATGGTTGAGTCCCTGCGCGGAGCCGCGTTGCTCAAGGGACATCGCGGCGGTGCGCCTGCTGACATTGCGGCGCTCACAGACGTGGTGTTGCGCATCTCGGCCCTGGTCACGGCCTGCCCTGAAGTGCAGGAGCTCGACATCAACCCGCTGCGGGTCATGTCGCGTGGCGCGCACGCCCTCGACGTCCGTGTGCGCGTGGGGCAACTCAAAGTGCCGGCGAGTGGCCGGCGCATCAGCTACTGACGTCGACCTGCTTCGCCCTCCAGCAGACCCCCTCTCATCGCCATCGATAAGACTCCTGCTGCCATTATTGAGCTCCAAATATAACAAATATGTAATTAAGAGTATTTAATATGACAATATATGCCATTTTATGAATTAAGCTTAATCCGTTTGCGATTCACTAGGAGAGATAGCTGATGGGTTCTCAATCGATGTCGGCGCGCCGTCTGCTTACGGCGGCGGTGGTGGCCATGGCAGCAGCGGTTGTCCTGTTCGCCGACCCCTATCCCCCCTACTGGAACTCCGGAACCGGCACGGCGATTCACCACGCGCCGGTCGCGTGGCCCAACGACGCAAGCTGGGTCGCATACACGCGCGTCGGGTTGTCGATTGCTGACAAGAAGACCAGCGACCCTTCCAATGGCGGCACCTCGCCCCAGGGCTACGTCAACGTCTCCTCCGGCTGTACCGACGAGACGTTGCCGAGTGTCTATTACTCATTCAACGGCACCTCGCAGAGGCTGTTTTTCCGGTGGCGTGTGCAGGCGCCGCCGCACAATTACGCGACCGGCCCCAGCGCCGGCGCCTATTCCTCGACCGCACCGTGGAGTTCCGCCTTGTACACGGTGTTCATGGACACCACGGGTGACGGTTTCCGCGACTTCGCCGTCCATCTCGACGGAAGCAGCGGCGGCCCGGCGACGGCCATTGACCGGCTGGCGGCGATTTATTCAACGACCAAGAGCCAATCACTCGACTACGTCAACGATGCCGACATCAAGCTGATCGGGCACAATCCGACCGCGTTCGTCGATGGCCCATCCTTGACGGACCGTATTTTGAACTTCCAGAGCTTGCTGTCGCCGTCAGCCAGTTGGCCCAACGGCGCCGCTGAGACGTCATGGGACTACGGCTCGACACGCGCCACACGCCTGCCGACCGTGTGCGACGAGTACTTCATCGACTACCAGATTCCCCTGGCGATGCTGAACGCGACCGCGCACGGCGGGCCCCAGATCACCGCGTCCACACCGATGTCGCTGTTTTTTGCGACAGCAAACAGCCTGAACAACCCCGTCCAGAAGGACGCCGTTGTCGC
>JBKJTD010000210.1:0-6254 GCA_046590915.1 Vicinamibacterales bacterium | reverse complement strand
CCCGCCATCATCTCGTTCAGGGACTTTGTGTCGCCTTTCACCCACGGCAGCACCGCGCCGTCAGTCAGCGACAACCGGTCGTCGACCACGACCTTTGCGGGGTCAAAGTCGTAGACCGATCCCAGTCCCTGGCAGTCAGGACAGGCCCCGTGCGGCGAGTTGAACGAAAACGCCCGAGGGGTCATCTCCGGAATGCTCAGATCACACGACGGGCACGCCATCCTCCTCGAATACAGGCGATCGCCGCTCTGCAGCGTGTTGATGACCACAATGTCGTCGGCCAGAGAGAGCGCGAGATCAATGGACTCGGTCAGACGCTTGTCGACGCCATCCTTGAGGATGATCCGATCGACGAGCACGTCGATGGTGTGATTTTTTCGTCGGTCGAGCGCGATCGGTTCTTCGAGTGAGACAAACTCGCCGTCGACACGGGCGCGCGTGAACCCTCGCGTGCGCAGCGCCGCGAGCTCCTTCTTGAACTCACCCTTCCGGCCGCGCACCACCGGCGCCAGGACATTGATGCGTTCGTCCGGCGGCGACGTGAGCACGACATCGACAATGCGCTCGAGGGTTTGCGAGGTGATTTCGCGATCGCAGGTCGGACAGTGCGGCACGCCGATGTTGGCGAACAGCAGCCGGAGGTAGTCGTAGATTTCGGTGACCGTGCCAACCGTCGAGCGCGGATTGGCGGCTGTCGTCTTCTGTTCGATGGAAATGGCTGGTGACAGCCCGTCGATCAAATCGACGTCGGGTTTCTCCATCTGCTCGAGAAACTGGCGCGCGTAGGCCGACAACGACTCGACGTACCGGCGTTGGCCTTCCGCGTAGATCGTGTCGAAGGCCAGCGACGACTTGCCTGAACCGGACAACCCTGTGACGACCACCAGTTGGTCACGCGGCAGGTCCACGTCGATGTTCTTCAGGTTGTGAACGCGAGCGCCCCTGACGGCAATCCAGTCGTGCGACATCTCAACCTGCTATTTTAGTCCCTTCGACCGGTCGCGTGCCGCGACCGGCTCAGGGCAAGCCCAGCCCCCGCAGCACCTCGCTGGTGTGGGCGCCAACTTCAGGGGCGGGGCTCAGGTCCACAGTGGGGAGCCCAAACGGGGCCCGGACGGCGCGAAGGCCGGCACCGCGAATGACCGCCCCGCGGGCCGCGACGTGCGGGTCACTGAAGGCCTCGGCAGGCTGGTTGACCGGAGACAGGCAGACGTCGCGTCCCTCAAAAAAAGCCAGCCATTCGTCGCGCGTGCGTGTCAGAAAGATGGCACGCACCGCTCGAATGAGCGCCTGCTGGTCGTCGTCATTGGTCTGGTGCCGGGCCGACAGCTCAGGCCGCCCAACGGCCTCACAAAATGTGACCCAGAATTTTGCCTCCAACGCGCCAAGGGCGACTTGCTGCCCGTCGCGTGTTTCGTACACGTTGTACGAGGCATGTGCACCGAACGTCGGCAGGTCGCCAATCGCCGCGACGCCCGCGTCAATCAAGTCCCGGGCACCGGGCAACATGACCCAGTACAGCGCCGCCTCGTGCATCGAGATGTCGAGACTCGCGCCCTCGCCATCGCGTTCCCTTGAGAACAGGGCGGCCAGAATCGCCACCACCGCGCTGACCGCCCCACCGCCCACATCCGCGATGAACATCTTCGGGAGTGCGGACGGCGTGGGACGGTCCGTTGCGAGGATGCCCGACAGCGCCACGTAATTGAGGTCGTGCCCCGGGCGCTCCGCGTACGGGCCGGTCTGGCCATATCCGGTGATCGAGGCATGGATCAGGCGAGGATGGGACGCGCGAAGATCACAGGCGGTGACACCAAGGCGTGCCGCAGTGGCCGGACGGAAACTTTCGACCACCACATCCGCCGTCGCGACCAGCTTTGTCAGCGATAACTGGTCGGCCGTTGATTTGAGATCAAGCGCGACGCTCTTCTTGCCACGCCCAAGGAGGAGGTCATAGACGCCGCGCCCGTCCACAAACGGCGGCAGGTGGCGCATCGGGTCGCCCCCGCGCGGGTCCTCCACCTTGATCACCTCGGCACCGAGCTCCGCCAGCATCAGCGTGGCAAAGGCACCTGGGAGCAGCCGTGTCAGATCAATTACACGTACACCGGTCAGAGCTGGCATCGGCGGGATGCTATCATCGCGGCCCATGACGCCGACTGTGATCAAACCGTCGCTCGCGCTCTCGTTGTTTCCCATTGCGGCGCTCGTGGCGCTGCTCGCCGGATCAGTCGCGTTGTTCGGTGACGCCAACTCCGGCGGGCCCAACCAACTGGCGCTCATCCTGGCAGCCGTCGTCGCGTCCATCATCGGCGTGCGACTGGGCCATTCCTGGAAGGACCTCGAAGCCGGGATCGTCCACGGCATTTCGCTGGCGATGGGGGCCATCCTGATCCTGCTGGTGGTCGGCGCCCTCATCGGTTCGTGGATTCTGGCCGGCGTGGTGCCGACGATGATCTATTACGGGCTGCAGCTGCTCACGCCCGAGATTTTTTATCCGAGTGCGTGTGTGCTCTGTTGCCTGGTGTCTCTGGCCACCGGCAGTTCGTGGACCACGGCAGGCACCGTCGGCGTCGCGCTGATCGGCATCGCGGCAGCGCAAAACTTGAATCTTGGCCTCGCGGCCGGAGCCATCGTCTCCGGCGCGTATTTCGGCGATAAGATGTCGCCGCTCTCCGACACCACGAACCTGGCTCCCGCGATGGCGGGCACCGACCTGTTCACGCACATCCGCGCGATGATGTGGACCACGACGCCGAGTTTGATCATCGCGCTGATTCTGTTCACGGTGATGGGGCTGACCGCCACGGCGCCGCAGGACACCGCCGCAGTCGCCGCGATCCGTGCGTCACTGGAATCGAGCTTCGTCATTGGCCCGCATCTGCTGCTGCCGGCGGTGCTGGTCCTCGTGCTTGTCGTCTGCAAAATTCCGGCGACACCAGCCTTGGTGATTGGCGCGCTGACCGGCTGTGTGTTCGCGGTCGTCTTTCAGCCCGGCGCCGTCGTCACGCTCGCCGGCACAGCCGATTTGCCGACCTGGGCCGCCCTCGTGAAGGGCTGCTGGACGGCGCTTGGTACCGGGTTCGCACTGACATCCGGCAATGCGGCGCTTGATGACCTGCTGTCGCGCGGTGGCATGAGCAGCATGCTCAACACCGTGTGGTTGATTCTCGCCGCCATGACGTTTGGCGCGGTAATGGAAAAAACGGGCATGTTGGGCCGCATCGCCGAGTCGATTCTGAGCGCGGTCCGCGGCACGGGCAGTCTCATCCTCGCGACGTTGTCCACGTCGATAGGCATGAACGTGCTCGCGTCGGATCAATACATTGCCATCGTGTTGCCGGGCCGGATGTTCCGCGCAGAGTTTGCGCGCCGTGGTCTCGCCCCACAGAATCTGTCTCGCTGTCTCGAGGATGCGGGCACCATGACGTCAGCACTCGTCCCCTGGAACACCTGTGGCGCATTCATGGCGCAGACACTCGGTGTGGCGACGTTGACGTACGCACCATATGCGTTTCTGAATCTGCTCAATCCGGTGATCTCGGCAATCTACGGATTCACCGGATTTGCGATCGTGAAGTTGGACAAGACCGAAGACGCCGGGTCTAAAGACCCGGCCTCCATCTGAAATAACCACGACGTGAAATCACCACGGCGTGGAATGACGGCGATCCGAACACAGGTGGAGGCCGGACCTTCAGGTCCAGCTGAAAGTCACAACCGCCAGAGGCGATCGCTTGCCGCGAGCACCAGCCCGCCGTGTGGATGGACGGCCACGCCGACCAACTGCGGGGCGGCGACGATCAGCTCCGGCTCCGGAGTATTTGTCGTCATGTCGATGCGGTACAGACCGGCAGCTCCCGCCAGCGCGTCCACCACAAACAACGCGCCACTGCGATCAAACGTCAGCCCCTGCGGACGGCCAAACCCCGTGTACCACGTGTCGACCTGGCGGTCTGGAGTGATGCGATAGATCGCATCACGTGAGGCCAGCGTCGGCGCGGTGACATACAGACAGTCGTCAGGCCCCATCGCCAGGTGAAACGCGGCAACACTCGGCGGAAGCGACGCAAAGGTGTCCACCTGCCGCGTACCGGAATCCGCGGCCGTGTTGGGTGCCACACGCAGGATCGACCCGGCCCGATCGCCCACATACAGCGCACCATCCCTGCCAAACGCGAGGCCGGTGGCGACTCCGAGCTCGCTCGCGTAGACCTCCGCGCCGCCGCGCGAATCCACGCGATACACGATGCCTTCAAAGCGGCTGGACACGTACACGCAGTCGTCGGGTCCCAGAGCCATCGATGTCGGGTTGGAGATTTCGACCGACAGTGACTCCCTGGCCCCGTCCGGTGCGATGCGATAGAGCGGCGTCGCGGACTTGTTCTCGCGTGAACCACTCTGAGTCGCGTAAATCGTGCCGTCAGGCACACAGACCGGACTGTCCACCTGATGAATCTCAGTCGCGATGGTCCGAGCGATGTCGACCACCAGGGTGTCGCCCTCAACGCCTTCGACCCTGACAGGTGTCGGTCCCCCCTCACAGCGGGCCGGCACAATGACCGACAAGGCGCGCGACGACGCCGCAACGACACGGGCGTCGAGCGTCCCGAACCAGACGCGCGGGGGCGCATCCGCCGGTACGGGCAGGCGGGAGCCGATCAGTTCAAGGCGAGCGCCGGGCGTGGCGCCTCGTGGATAACACGCAGACAGTGCCGACACAATCAGACGTCGTCGAGTTCGACGTTCCAGTACATATAGTCACGCCAGCTTTCCGGTGCGTCACGCAAACCGAAGGTGATGCGGATGGCCGGTGCCTTTTCAGGGCGCCTGGGCTGCCGAATCAGATGCATGTGGGCCTGGGCGGGGGTGCGTCCCCCTTTGCGCCGGTTGCATGTAATGCAGCACGACACAATGTTTTCCCAATCCTTCCGGCCTCCCTGCGCCACGGGAACCACGTGGTCAAAGGTCAGTTCCCCGGACGGAAACACCGCACCACAATACTGACAGCGATGGTCGTCACGCGCGTAGATATTCGCACGTGAAAAGGGCACGTAGTCCAGGCGGCGGCGCACACGAATACGTCGCAGCAGCCGGATGACCGACGGCAGTTTCATACTGAACGTCACCGCGCGAATTTCCCGGTCGTACACCGACACGATTTCGACCTTGCCCTGACACCAGAGCGTGATCGCTTTTTGCCAATGCACCACCTTCAGCGGCTCGTACGTCGCATTGAGCAGCAGAGTTTGTTCCATGGTGTCGAGCGCTCATTGTCGGGCAGCCCCCGACGGGTGTCAAGGTGCTGAGAACTGTAACGTCCGTGTACACAGCGAGTTACGCAGAAGATAGCTGCCGGGGGTGGCGCGCGGGGTCAAAACGACCGATATGGGGTTCTGTGACTGCTGGTCCACCCGTAGGTGTTCGCGTGATGGTGCTGATCGTGTTGGCCACTGCCAGCGCAGCCTGTGCCACGCGGACGGCGCCGGTGATGGCCAGGCCGAGCCCGTTTCCACTGGCCTCGTCACCGCCCTCCCTACGTCCCGCTCCGGCGGTTCGTCCGTTGGGAACGGCGGTCTCCTCGACGGGCATCTTGCAGACCGCGCTTGGCTTCCGAGGCGTACCGTATCGCTACGGGGGTGAAAGTCCGGCAACCGGGTTTGATTGCAGTGGCTTCGTGCGTTTTGTCATGGCTCAGCACCACCTCATGCTGCCGCGGACGGCGGCAGAACAATTTCAAATCGGGACACGCGTGTCGGCGAAAGACATCCAGGCAGGCGACCTTGTGTTTTTCTCGACCGTCGCACCCGGGGCCTCCCACGTGGGTCTCGCGGTGAGCAAAGATGAATTCGTGCACGCCCCAGCGACCGCTGGCGTGGTGCGAGTGGAACGGATGGCGTGGTCCTACTGGCAGTCGAGATTTATCGGGGCCCGACGACTCTTCAGCGAATGATGATCGGCACGGTGGGTAGCACCGGCGGCGTCGCCGGCGTGGTCGCCGTGGGTGTCGGTGTGTCGGGCGGCGTCACTGATCCCATGCGTCTCAAGATCAGATTCTGACGCCGAAGCAGGCGCGCGTTGGGTCGGGACGGACTGTAGACGCGTGGATTGATGATGGCTCCGGCGAGCATTGCGGATTGCGCCGCACTCAGGCCTGCGGCAGACACCCCGAAATGCGCACGCGCGGCCGCTTCCGCGCCCCAGATGCCATCACCCCACTCAATCAAATTCAGATACAGCTCGAAGATGCGCCT
>JBKJTD010000007.1:0-7337 GCA_046590915.1 Vicinamibacterales bacterium | reverse complement strand
GTAGGTGGAGTGGGTGGTGTGGGTGGCGTGGGTGGGGCTGGTGCGCCTGCTGGGCGGGGGCGCGGGGCTCGGGGTGCTGGGGCTGGGGCTGGTGCTGGTGCAGGACGTGGCGCGGAGCCTGCGGCTGCGGGTGAAGGTGCTGGGCGTGGTGCACAGCCGCCGGCCGCCCGGGGGGGTGGAGCGCCTCCAGTTCCCGCCGGCGGTCGTCAGGGTGGCGGCGTGCCGACGGGTCGTGGCGGCGGTCAGCCGCGTGAGTGGTATCGCGGTCTGCCCGTGCCGCCCAACGCGGTCGCCCAGTTCTCCCGCCGCAACAACGCCAACTACATGCAGACCGGCGTGCTTGCCTCGCTGCAGTTCACGTCGATGGTCCCGAACCTCGTTATTGAAAACTTCTACGTGAAGACGCGCAATTCGATCGCGCGTGGCCTCAACGAAGCGCCTCACGCGTACGTGATTCCCGTGCAGCGCGACATGACGCGCGTCGCCGAGATGCTCCGCATCTTCGCAATTCAGGGCATCGAGGTCAGCCAGGTGAAGGCCGCGTTCAAACTCGGCGACGAGTCCTTCCCGGCCGGTTCGTATCTCATCAAAGCCGGCCAGCCGTACTGGAGTCTCGCCAAGAACCTGCTCGAAAAGCAGGACTATCCCGACGAACGTCTCACCACGTACGACGACAGTGGATGGACGATGGGTCCGGCGATGGGCGTGGACGTGCGCGAAATCGCCGACAAGGACGTGCTCGAGGTGCCGACGACGATCGTCAAGGTGTCAACGCATGGTGCATCCATTGGCGGGTCCGGCAACGCGGCACTCGCAGTCGCGCACTTCGGGTCCAACAACATGATCTCGTTCCGCTTCGCGATGAAGAATGCGCCGGTGAAGGTCGCGCGCAAGAACTTCAACGCGGGTGGTATTGACTTCCCCGCCGGCTCCTTCATCGTCACCGGCGCCGACATTCCGGCGGCACGAGCGGCGGTCGAGAAGTACGGGCTCACGGCCGCGGCACTGGCCGAAGCGCCGAAGGTGGAAACACACGATGCGGATCTGCCGCGTGTGGCCATTTACTCGCAGTGGGGCGGCACGCAGGAACTCGGCTGGTATCGCCACGCGTTTGATCAGTTCGGCATTCCCTTCGACCTCATCTACAAGGAGCGGGTGATGAAGGGCAATCTCAAGGCCGACTACGACGTCATCGTCATGGCGTACCAGCAGATCAACCGTCAGACGGTCATGCAGCCGGCAGCCGCTCGTCCGATTCCCTACAAGAAGACCGACAAGTACCAGTTCCTCGGCATGTATGGCGAGAGCGACGATGTGACCGGCGGGTTTGGACAGGTGGGCGTGGATGCATTCGGCGCGTTCCTGGAAGCCGGCGGCACGCTCATCGCGGCGCACAACGCGGTGCGGTTCCCCATTGAATTTGGTTTCACCCGCACGGTGGACACCGAACAGGTGGCAGGCATCACCGCACAACGTCCACTCGTGAAGGCGGAGATCTCGAAAACTGATCACCCCGTGTTCTACGGATACTCCAAGACGGACTTCGCCGTGAAGTATGTGGGCGGGCCGTTCCTGCGCATGGGACTTGCCGAACAGGGCAACGTGCTCGCGCGATACACGGGCGGCGATTCGTCGGTGATCTCAGGCCTGATGACCGGCGCGGAGACACTGGCGCAGCGCCCCATCGCGATCGACGTGCCCAACGCCTTCAATGGCAAGGGACGCGTGATCCTGTTCTCGAACAACCCGATCTACCGCTGGCAGAACCACAGCGAGTTCAACATGATCTTCAATTCGATCGTGAATTGGAACGATCGATAGGCCAAAGGTTCAAGGCTGAAGGCCAAAGGTACGGAACTCTCTTCGGAGCCGCCGGGCTTGAGCCCGGCGGTCGTCAGACGGGCTCAAGCCCGTCTGCTCCGAAGACATTGCGCGTACTCCTCGACGGGTATAGTCTGCGGACGCCAGCGCGGATGTCTGATGAGGTGAGTCATGGCGGGTCTGCTTTCACGCCTGTTGGTCGTCACTGTGTGCGTGGCGGGCGCCGTCTTGCAGGCTCAGCAGATATTCACGACCACGACGTCTCTGCTGACCCTGGACGTCTCCGTCCTTGATTCTGACGGCAACCCGGTCACGGGCCTCTCAACCGCCGCACTGGATAGCAGTAACGCGCCAACCGCAACTATCCTCCACCATGAACCTTGGACCATGGACCCTGCGGGACGCTGGACCATTACAAAGCCAATGACCGCACCGGGCACCGGATCCATTGGACCTCTCGCGTCACCGAATCACCACCGTCTCTCCTGGTGCCTTCAATGTGATCCTCAGTTCGCCGTGTTCGTAGGTCACGGGAACGTTGGCCGGAAGATTGGTGATGATGAAGCCGCCGGTGCCCCGACGCCACTCGAATTCTTCGAGTGGCACGGCGCATGGATCCGAGATGGCGAGTCTGATGCGCCCGGGTGGCACGCGGGCGCCGCCGGCCTCATACCGAATTTCCAGCGGAGCGGTCTCCACGCCAAGGCGAACAACGTTTTCAATGTCCGGTTCGAGCGTCGCACATGCCGGAACACGGCCAGGTGCGCGGACGATGATTTCGGTGCCGGGTGAGACACGCCTGACATCAAACGCGCCCGCAGAGGTCGCGCGAAGGATTTGTGAGCCCGCCCGGGCGCGCACCCCTTTCGGTTCTCCGCCGCCGCCATCGACCACTCTGAGCGTCGCGCGCTGTTCGCGCATGTCGAGTGTTACCGTGCGTAGTCCTGGCGTACCGTCAATCACCAACGGCTTCGCTGCGGCCACGAGGTTGGGAGCCATGCTGGCGCGCGCGGTGTAGGTTCCAAACGGGATCGCCGGCAGTTCCACCGGTTGCGTGAAGTCCGTGACCGAGCCACTGAATCGTTGTGGGCCGTCAATCACAAATTCCACGGGCCGATCGGGCACCGACCCGTCGCGCAGAAAATTCAATCGTACGGGGGCACCTTCAAGCGCCAGATCAAGCTGGGTCTCGCCGACAACCACGTCCCGCTGCACTTCCTGACCGAAGTCATACGACGACATCGCACGCACGAGGTATTCACCAACCACGGGCACCACCAGTGAATAGCGCCCTTTGTCGTCGGTCGTGGCACTGAACGTGTCGTCGGTGTTGGTATTCGTTATTTCCAGCGCCTGTCGCGCGACCGCGTTGCCGTTGAGCGTCACCAGGCCCGTGATGCGCACCTCGACCACGGCCTCGGGCAGTCGTGGGATCAACTCGGTGGTGGCCATTTCGCGAATAGTGACGGCGATCGGACGGCCATCCGGCAGGTCGATACTGCCGAAACGGAAGGTGTAGTCACCAGGCGGCAGCCCAGCCACCGACACGAACGCCGCGCCGTTGATGCCCACCACGCGCGTCTCCGGTCCGCGCAAGGTCAACGACCGTTGTTGCCGCTCACGCTCCTCGAGAAAGAGCAATAGTTCGCCGCCAGTGACGGCCGCAGGCACGACGGGTCGCATGTCCTGCGTGGGGTCCGGCGTCTCCTGCACCACCAGTGTCACAGGCGAGGCGCCAACTCGCACCACGCGAAGCAGACGCGTCGCCGCGGCGAGGTGGAGCGGCTGGGCGGCGGCAGGGTCGATCTGTCGTGCCGCCAGCAGCGCCGAGCCCGAGCTGCTCCAGGTGCGCCACTCGATCGTGGCGGCATCGCGGGACGTCCAGGCGGGCACCACCATGCGACTCGCCGCGTGCATGGTCACCATCCCGCCCCGACATAACGCGCCGAGGTCCACGTCAATCGGCTCCGTTCCGGCAATGTTGCAGCGCGTAATACCGGTCAGTGTGCACTGCCCGTCGATGGCACCGGGCACGGTCTCTGACGGCCGCATTCCGATCACTCCAGCATCAGTCACACAGGCCGTCACGGCAGACACCGGGATGCCTGGCGGCAATCGCACGGCAACAGGCCGCCACTGGGCCTGACTCGCACCGAGGGCCGCAGCTGCAGACATCATCAGCAACACGACGACCGGCGCTCGCATGTGCGCGGGAATCCATGGCCCTGTGCGACTCCGCCACCAATTCGCCAGCCACAACATCACCATCGTCAACACCAGATACGCCAGGAAGGATTGCGGCACAGTCAGCGATTTTTTGAGGGGCACGCCAATCAAGCCGTACGCAATTTCAATGTGCACCCAATAGACAAACAACGACGTTTGCCCGAACAGCACAATTGGACTCCAACGTTCGGCCGCCGGCCGTTGATACCAGAGCCATGCAC
Organism: Vicinamibacterales bacterium; assembly: GCA_046590915.1. Taxonomy (GTDB): domain Bacteria; phylum Acidobacteriota; class Vicinamibacteria; order Vicinamibacterales; family SCN-69-37; genus SYFT01. Next base: position 3,069 of record JBKJTD010000007.1, on the reverse strand, counting down.
CCGCGAGCATGAGCGTCATGGCGCCGGTGCGCATCAGAAAGAAGGACCACGAGGTCGTCCAGAAACTTGTCTCAAGCGGAGTCGGCAGCCACATGCCGACAAACCCGGCGGCCGCCGTCGCCACGCCAAGCGCCGCCAGACCGGCATGAAAACGGCGGTCTTCGTGCGGGGTTCGTGTCATCGCGATCCACACACCGATCGCCGCGCCGACAAAGACAAACGCCACCCAGGGGAACAGCGTGAAAACGCCGAAGCCGCCGTTGGGCCGGATATAGGCTTCAACACGGGGATGGAGCAACGTGGGCCACACCCACTCACGAGCCATCGGCGCGATGCTCAGGGCAAGCAGGCTTGGCCCCAGCAGCCACGCCATACGCCCGCGCAGAGATTCGGAACGGCCCCAGCAGAAGGCGACGATGACCATGCCGAGACCGAGGATGTTGAGGATGTCCGGCTTGAGGACGGAGTGCCAGACCGCCCACGGGTTCATCACGTACGACTGGAACCTGAAGATGTGCGCGATGACCCAGATCTGCCAGCCGCGTTTTTGCAGCATCCAGGAGGCCTCACGCGCGCTCAGTCCCTTGCGCGTGTGCGAATCCATCGCCAGCGGAAGTGCGATGCCGGCCAGAAACAGAAACAGTGGCGCGGCCCATCCACCCACAAACGCCAGGGTGCCGAAGAACCAGCCGACACGTTCGTCGGTGGCGGTCCACGCGTCGATCGCGTGCCATTCGATCATGATCAACACGGCGACGCCGCGCAGCCAGTCGATGTAGGTGCGTCTATGCACCCGGGAATTCTATTCCCCTTCGACTGCGGTGTCGTGCGTGGGGCTCAGGGCTACGGCGTGATGCGGTAACTGGTCGTGAATTCAATGTCCTGCCGCAGCGAGCCGGACACCGAGCAATAGGTCTCATGCGACAACTTGATGGCCCGCGCCACGACGTCTTCAGGGACGGGGCCGCTCACGTCAAACCGCACATTGATGCGTGTGTACCGCTTCGGCTGTGTCTCCGCACGCTCGCCTTCAAAGTGCGCCGACAAAGCCCTCAGATCGTGCCGGCCCTTCTGCAGGATCAGCACGATGTCCATCGCCATACAACCCATCAGGCCATACGCCAGTGCCTGCATCGGTGACGGCACGGCCGGATCGCCGCTGTCGAGCGAGATGGGGGGAAACCCTGCTGCGTTCGAGAACTTGAAGTCGCCGTGCCATTCGAGGGAGAGAGGGGGGACAGCCATAGGAACCATTCTACGTCCCGAAGTCCCGGGGTCCCGAGGTCCCGAGGGCTTGCCCGCCGAAGCCTTGGCGCAGGCGGGTCAGATCTTTGCGCCCATGGGCAAGTCGCCGTCCATGATGCGTGCGGCGACCAGCGCGCGGAGTCCAAGGGCGGTCGGTTCATAAAGACGTCTTGGCGGGCCTTCACCGGGGCGCTCGTCGAGCATCGAGGTCACGTAGCCCTTGTGCTGCATGCGGCCGAGGGTGACATACACGCTGCCGCGTTTGAGGCGGCCGTCGGACGCGTGCACCAGATCAAGTCCATACGTCGGGGCCTTGGCGGCCAGCAGATCCAGGACGAGGGCTTCGAGGTCGGAGATCACTGCAGTCTTACATTATGTCAATCTGGATGGGGAAGCAAGAGGGCACAACGAGACATGGAGGGCTGGGAGTTTTTTTATTGGGCAGGACCGGGACATGGGACGTCGGGGACTCGTCACGGCTCCTGCCTGGACGACTACTTGACACTCAGGACAGAGATGACCACACTGGTCACATGCCGACGACCACTACGAACGTCGTCCAACTCAAGAGCCGACTGAGCGAGTACCTTCGCCGCGTAAAGGCGGGGGGAGAGTTGGTCATCACCGAACGCGGGATCCCCGTAGCCAAGCTGGTACCACTTGACGCGACCGAGCGACGGACGACCCGGCGCCTTCGTTTGTCAAAGACGGGCATCGTGCGTGCAGGACGTGGCAAGTTGCCGCCGATTCTGCAGACGGCTCCTCACGGATCGGGCGTCGGCGTGTTGGACGCGCTGCTGGCCGAGCGTGGCGACCACACTTCGGACCGCTGATGTTCTGGGATAGCTCAGCGCTTGTGCCGCTGCTGGTCGCCGAAACGAAGTCCGGCGATCTGACACTGCTCGTGGCTGAAGACAAGGAAATGACCATGTGGTGGGCGACGCCGCTGGAGTGTCAGTCGGCGCTGCATCGCCGGCATCGCGAAGCGCCGATTGCTCCCGAGATCCTGACAGCCGCGACCGAACGCCTTCGAGCCATCGTTGAACATGCCGATACGGTGGCGCCGACCGACGAGGTTCGCAGGCGTGCCGCCCGACTCGTCTCGGTGCATCCCTTGCGGGCGGCTGATGCGCTGCAGTTGGCCGCCGCACTGGTGTGGTGCGAGGAACAACCGCACGGCGAAACCTTTGTCTGTCTCGACGCGCGCTTGCGCGACGCCGCGCATCGTGAAGGGTTTGAGATCAGACCCTGAGTCGCCCGCCGACTTCACGGAGCATGGCGCTTCTTCGCTGCCAGGATCTCAGCCTCCTGCAACAACCCTCCAAACGTCTTCGCCTTGAATTCCGACTTGGTGAGCAAGTCCAGACGCAGGACCCTTGAACCAACGCGTACCAGCGCGCCCCATCCGCGCCGAGCTTCGTTGAAATTTGCCGCCGTGAACTCGACCGTCTCGTCATGGAGCGCGACTCCCGGCATACCATCAAGCACACGCAAACTCACTGGCGGAAGTGCGCGCATGCCGGCCCTGAATGGTGACGCAACGCGAAAGGGCCTGGCTGTACCGAGGCTGCGTACCGCGCGGGCAGCTCCGTCGCGGAGATCGCGTGCGGCCGTTTCGGCGCCGCCCAGAATTGCTGATGACCAATTCACCGTCCGCATCACCTGCACGTACTCGACCCACGGCATCGTCTCGCGCAGACTGGCGCGTAAAACGTCATCGCCCGAGACGAAGATCACCGGAACTCCATACTCGCCGAACGAATAGCCCATCATTTCCGATTCGGAAATCGGTCGCCCATTGACGAGGTGCGTGAATCCGGGGAC
>JBKJTD010000416.1:0-4557 GCA_046590915.1 Vicinamibacterales bacterium | reverse complement strand
CGCGAACTCATAGCTGCGCGGCTGGGGCCCGAACACCGTGCCGCCCTTGCGCCACAGCGGCGAACGGGTCGAGCCCGCCTGCGCGCGCCCGGTGCCCTTCTGCTTGTACGGCTTCCTGCCGCCGCCGCTCACGAGCGCGCGGTTCTTGGTCGCATGCGTGCCGGCGCGTTCCGACGCGTTCTGACGGACCACCGAGGCCCACACCAGATCGGTCTTGATCGTGCCGCCGAAGACCGCGTCGTTCAAATCGACGGCCCCGACCTTTTCATTCTTTCCGTTGACGACATCAAGGGTCATGACTTACTTCTTCCCTTTCTTGGCCTTCTCAGGCTGCGGCTGCGGGTCTTTCTTCTTCGCAATCGCGCGCCGGATGATGACGACGCCGTTGGGGGCGCCGGGAACGGCGCCACGCAGGACCAGCAGGTTCTGGTCGGCATCAATGCTGACCACCTTCAGGTTGAGCGTCGTAATCCGCTTGCCGCCCATCCGGCCACCCATGCGCATGCCTTTGATGACACGCGAGGGATAGGAGGAGGCGCCAATCGAGCCAGGCGCGCGGTGGAACATCGACCCGTGCGTCGCCGCGCCGCCGGCAAAGCCGTGACGCTTCATGACACCCTGGAAGCCCTTGCCGCGACCATTGGCGATGACATCCACACGTTCGCCTGCGGCAAACATGTTGACCAGCACGGGATCACCCGGCTTGGCGGCGTCACCACCGGCGATCACCTTGAACTCACGGGTGATGCGCGTCGGCGGCACGCCGGACTTCTTGAAATGTCCCTGTGTGGGCTTGTTGGGTTCGACAGCCACGGCATCCACCAGCCCGAGTTGCACGGCTTCGTAGCCGTCGGTCGCCGCCGTCTTGGCCTGCACCACCACGCACGGACCCGCCTTGATCACAGTCGCGGGGACCGCGGTGCCGTCCGGCAGGAAGATCTGGGTCATGCCCAGTTTTCTACCGATGATTCCGGTAACCATTATTTGTGTTCCTTCCCGAACGCCTTGATCTCGACGTCGACGCCCGCAGGCAGGTCGAGTTTCATCAGGGCATCCACCGTCTGCGGCGTCGGCTCGAAGATGTCGATGAGCCGGCGATGCGTGCGGATTTCAAACTGCTCACGCGACTTCTTGTCGACGTGCGGCGAGCGCAGCACCGTCCACTTGTTCTTTTCGGTCGGCAGCGGCACCGGGCCGGCCAGGCGCGCGCCCGTGCGCTTCGCGGTATCGACGATTTCGGTCGTCGACTGGTCCAGCACGCGGTAGTCGTATGCCTTGAGGCGAATGCGGATTTTGTCGCTGAATGGAGTGGCCATAACTTATTTCCCCTGCGTGCGCGCGATGACTTCTTCGCTCACCGAGTTCGGTGCCTGCTCGTACCGGTCGAAGTGCATCGAATAGGCGCCGCGTCCTTGCGTGCGCGACCGGATGTCGGTCGCGTATCCGAACATCTCGGAGAGCGGCACGCGTGAGTTGATGATCTGGGTGCCGCCGCGCGAGTCCATCGACTGGATGTGCCCGCGTCGGCTGGTGATGTCGCCGATGACGTCGCCCATGTACTCCTCGGGCACGGTCACTTCCACGCGCATCACCGGTTCAAGCAGCACCGGGTGCGCCTTGGCCGCGGCATCCTTGAACGCCATCGATCCGGCGATCTTGAACGCCATTTCGTTCGAGTCAACGTCGTGGTACGAACCGTCATACAGCTCGATCCGCACATCGTCAATCGGATAACCAGCCAGGACGCCCGTGGTGAGCGCTTCCTGAATGCCCTGGTCAATCGGCTTGATGAATTCGCGCGGAATGGTGCCGCCGACGATCTCGTTCGAGAACTCGTAACCCTCACCCGGCTTGCGCGGGATGAGGCGAATCTTCGCGTGACCATACTGACCGCGACCGCCGGTCTGCTTGATGTACCGGCCTTCGCCGTCGGCCGCCTTGGTAATCGTTTCCTTGTAGGCGACCTGCGGCTTGCCGACCGTCGCTTCGACGCCGAATTCGCGCTTCAGGCGGTCGACGATGATCTCCAGGTGCAGTTCGCCCATGCCGGCAATGACGACCTGACCAGTGTCCACGTCGGTCTTCACACGGAACGTCGGGTCTTCCGCCATCAGCTTGGACAGGCCCAGGCCCAGCTTTTCCTGGTCGGACTTTGTCTTGGGTTCGATGGCAAGCGAGATGACCGGTTCGGGGAAGTCCATCGCTTCGAGAATCACCGGGTGCTTCTCGTCACAGATGGTGTCGCCGGTCGACACCGACTTCATGCCCACGACGGCGGCGATGTCGCCGGCAAGCACTTCCTTGATTTCTTCTCGCTTGTTCGCGTGCATCTTCAGCACGCGGCCGATGCGCTCGGTCTTCTGTTTGGTCGCGTTGTACACCGACGTGCCGGCCAGCAGTTGACCTGAGTAAATGCGCACGAAGGTGAGCTGACCGACAAACGGGTCGGTCATAATCTTGAATGCCAGACCTGACATCGGGCCCTCGTCTTTGGCGTGACGTTCGGTCGTCGCGCCTTCCCCACCGTCCGGGTCGATGCCCGTCACGGACGGGATGTCGAGCGGCGAGGGCAGGAAGTCGATGATCGCGTCGAGCAGTGGCTGTACGCCCTTGTTCTTGAAGGCGGAGCCACAAATCACGGGCACAAAGGCCGCTTTTTCGTCACGCACGGACGAGATACAGCGCTTGCGAATCGCGGCCTTGATCTTGGCTTCGGGAATTTCTGCACCGGACAGGTACGCCTCAAGAATGGAGTCGTCCACCTCACTGACCTTCTCGATCAGCTTCTCGCGGTATTCCTTCGCGAGTTCCATCATGTCGGCCGGAATGTCCGTGATCGTCGCTTCCGAGCCCATCTCGGCGTCGGCGGCCCAGACGAGCGCCTTCATCTTGATGAGGTCGACCACACCGAGGTACTGGTCTTCGATACCAATCGGGAGGTGAATCGCGACGGGATTGCCCTGCAGCTTCGAGATGATCTGCTCGTAGGTGCGAATGAAATTCGCGCCGATGCGGTCCATCTTGTTGACGAAGCAGATGCGCGGGACGCGGTACTTGTCGGCCTGGCGCCAGACCGTTTCCGACTGTGGCTCAACACCGGCGACCGAGTCGAACACGGCGACGGCGCCGTCGAGCACACGCAGCGACCGCTCGACTTCCGCAGTGAAGTCGACGTGACCGGGCGTATCGATGATGTTGATCCGGATGTCTCTCCAGGTGCACGTCGTCGCGGCGGACGTGATCGTGATGCCGCGCTCCTGCTCCTGCTCCATCCAGTCCATCACGGCGGTGCCTTCGTGCACTTCACCGATCTTGTAGGTGATGCCCGTGTAGAAGAGGATGCGTTCGGTGGTCGTCGTCTTGCCGGCATCAATGTGGGCCATGATGCCGATGTTGCGACAACGCTCTAGGGGTACTGTTCTCGCCATGATTGCCCGGTCTTAGAAACGGTAGTGGGCGAACGCCTTGTTGGCTTCGGCCATGCGGTGCACGTCTTCGCGCTTCTTGACGGCTCCACCCCGCAGGTTTGCGGCGTCCATGAATTCGTTGGCCAACTTCTCCTGCATGGTCTTGCCGTCGCCACGGTCGGTGGCAAAGCCGGCGATCCAGCGCAGCGAGAGGGACAGGCGGCGAGTCGGGTTGACCTCGATCGGCACCTGGTAGTTGGAACCACCCACGCGGCGGGACTTCACTTCGAGCGCGGGCTTGACGTTGTCCACGGCCTTCTTGAAGATTTTGAGCGGATCGTCCTGCGTCTTGTCCTTCACGATGTTCAGCGCGCCGTACATGATTTTTTCGGCAGTCGAACGTTTGCCGTCCTTCATGATCGTGCGGATGAACTTGGTCACAAGCGAGCTGTCATAAATCGGATCAGCCGGAACTTCACGTTTCGCAATTTCTCGTCTACGCGGCATGGTTCAAAACTCCCTTATGCCTTCTTGGGGCGCTTGGCGCCGTACTTGGAGCGGCCCTGCATACGACCCGCGACACCGACGGTGTCCAGCGTGCCGCGCACGACGTGATAACGCACACCGGGGAGGTTCTTCACGCCGCCTCCGCGGATGAGCACAAGCGAGTGCTCCTGAAGGTTGTGACCAACGCCCGGAATGTAGGTCGTGACTTCAATTCCGTTGGTCAGACGAACACGGGCCACCTTGCGGAGCGCCGAGTTCGGCTTTTTCGGGGTCTGGGTGAACACACGCACACAGACACCGCGCTTCTGCGGGCTGCTCTGCAACGCGGGGCTCTTGGTCTTCCAGAGCACCTTTTCTCGTCCCTTGCGCACCAGTTGGCTAATCGTCGGCATAACGTTTCACACCTTCGCGGTCACAAAAAATCCAACACTCAGGCCGGAGCGGCGACGCGTATCCGCGTCGCCAACGCACCGGCGAGTCGTGTTCGCCTCAGGCCTGGGAGCCCTTGCGGGCTCGGCACCTGAAACATTTCCCCTATTGCTGGTAACAGCACTTGGCGGACGGCGGTTGTCGCGCATGGCGCGACAGGCCTCTTCCGCTCGGCAACTACAAGACCGGGTCTCTGCCTCGGTCTGAAGCGAAC
>JBKJTD010000406.1:0-2569 GCA_046590915.1 Vicinamibacterales bacterium | reverse complement strand
CGCGACACCACCAGAAACACTCCGCTTGAGGACGAGTTTGAGCAGTGTTTTCCCGCCGACAACAATGGCGGGGAAGGATGGATTCGCGATGGCACTGCCGTCCGCAGGATCTCTGCGGTGTTGCGTGATCGCGCACGCGAGGACGCGGTGCTGCAGCATCTCGAGGATCTCGTGCTGTACCTTGGCGCCCTGCGCGAAGGCCGGACATCTGTGGTGTTGTTCACGGAAGGGTGGAGATTGTTTCGCGGTGACTCCGGGCTGATGGGTTATACCGGCCGGCGACAGCCTGAATGCGATACACATCTGGTGCGGTATGCCAACATCGATGGGCAAGCGCGGCTGCGCGAGATCATTACGCGTGCCAACCGCAGCAACGTCGTCTTCTACACGGTCAATCCTGCCGGACTGCAGTCGTTTGACTACGCCATCTCCGAGCGCGTGCTGGGCACCGGCAACATCAACGAGTCGCCGATTGCGCAGGGGTTCGACAATATTCAGAACCGGATGGGCTCCATGCAGGCGCTTGCGCACAACACTGACGGCGTGTCGGTGCTCAACACCAACGATCTCAAGGCCGGCCTTGCGCGGGTGAGCGACGCGCTTCGGGCGTATTACCTGCTGGGGTATTACTCGACCAACACCGCCTTCGACGGCCGCCATCGTCGCATCAAAGTGACGGTCAAGCAGCCGGGTGTCGACGTGACCGCGCGGCGCGGCTACACGGCACCCAATGAGGCGGAGCGCGCGGCCAGAGCCGCGGCATTGGCCAATCCGGTGGCGGCCAAGGGGCCATCACCCGTTGACCTGGCCGTCGGTGGGCTGTCGCGATTGCGCCCGGACACCGACCTCTATGTGCACTCCACACTTGTCGGCACGCGGTTGACGACGTTTGCGGAGGTCGGCGCGGCCCCCGTGGCACGTGGCGCGCTGGCCAAAGACGCGGTGCTGGAGGTCACGGCTACCGGCGCGGATGGCGCGGCGATCGGCACCACCGAGGTGCCCGTCACGGCGGCGATGCGCGCAGCCGTCGCAACCATCGAGGTACCGGCCACCATCGGAGCGGTCACAGTCACCGCACGTGTGCGCACCGGCGCCGGGACATTTGAGAGCAAGGCGTTGACAGCCCGTGACGACGGGCGCGTGCTTGGTGCCGGCCTGACCTTCCGCGCAACGCCCTCCGCACGTTCACCGCTGGTGCCGGTGGCCAGCCATCAGTTCAGACGGACCGAACGTGTCCACATGGAGTGGCCGGTGGCCGGCCCGCTCGACTCGCGCGAGGCGCGGCTGCTGGGGCGCAACGGCGAACCCGTCGCCGTCACGATCACGCTCACGGAAATCGAGCGCGACGGTCGGGCCGTGCTCGCCGTCGATGCACTTCTGGCGCCGCTCGCGCCAGGAGATTACGTCATCGAGGTGAAGGCTGGCGCGGGAGGGAAGTCTGAGACGCGATTGGTCGCGATTCGGGTGGTGAGTTAGGGCCCGCCTTCGCCAACCAGTCGCCCGCCTACGCCAGGCGCTCGCTTCGCTCGCGGCTTCGGCGGGCAAGCTCAGTCTCCGTTGATGTGCAGGCTGGCTCGCCAGCCGTAGCTGCGAGCGAAGCGAGCGGTGAGCGAAGGCTGGAGCGGGCTACGGGAATCGAACCCGTCTGACTGGCTTGGGAAGCCAGGACATTACCACTATGCTAAGCCCGCGAATATCGACTGGCCCTGGCGCGTTGGTTCTTCTCCCAGCGCTCCAAGCCTCGTTGTGAATCGGCTTCAGATTACGTCGTCTCGCCCCGTGTTTTCAACTTCGGATGATCGCCAGCACCTCATCGCGCCGCTGCTCCATGAGCTCCGGCGTCAGCGCCTCGAGGTTGAGTCGCAACAGTGGCTCCGTGTTGGACGCGCGCACGTTGAAGTGCCAGTCGGGATACTCCGCCGAGAATCCGTCAATCGTGTAGGTGTGTGCGTCCTTGTATTTGTCGGCAAGGGCCGCAATCCGAGCCGGGATCAAATCCATGCTCGCGACCTTCGTGTTGATCTCACCGGAGATGAAATATTTTTCGCGCAGAGGTGCGAGCAGCTCGCGCAGCGTCTGGCCCTTGCGCGACATCAGTTCCAGAATCAGCAGTGCGGGGATGAAGCCGTTGTCCGCGAAGTAGAAGTCGCGGAAGTAGTAGTGGCCGGTGACCTCGCCGCCGAAGACGGCGTTTTCGTCGCGCATGCGACGTTTGATGAACGCGTGGCCCACGCGGTGCATGAGCGCCTGACCGCCCAGTCGAGCGACGGTGTCCTTCACCGCATAGCTGGCGCGCAAGTCATAGATCACGTTCGACCCCGGAGACTTGACCAGGGCCGCTTCGGCCAGGAGGGCCGTGATGAAGTCGCCGGCGATGAACTCTCCCGAACCGTCGATGAAGAAGCAGCGGTCGGCATCACCATCCCACGCAATGCCGATGTCCGCCTTCTCCGCGATCACGCGCTCGACAATGTCGCGGCGGTTTTCTTCGATGAGTGGGTTGGCCTCATGGTTCGGGAAGGTGCCGTCCACTTCAAAACACAGCCGCGTAGTCTTGCACGGGAGGCGG
>JBKJTD010000339.1:0-3022 GCA_046590915.1 Vicinamibacterales bacterium | reverse complement strand
GGTCGACCCCAAGAACCCCAACCGTCTTTTTGTGGCGGTGCTGGGTCACCCGTACGGACCCAATGAAGAGCGCGGCATATTTCGCTCCTTGAACGGCGGCCAGACGTTCGAGAAGGTGCTCTACAAGGATGAGAACACCGGCGGCATCGACATCGCGCTTGACCCGGCCAATTCGGACATCGTCTACGCCGTCCTCTGGGAGCAACGGCAGGGCCCGTGGGAAAACGCCGGATGGACGGGCGCGGGCAGCGGATTGTTCAAGTCCACCGACGGCGGGTCCACATGGCGACCGCTGACCACCGGACTCCCGGCATTCGCCGATGGACTCGGACGCATCGGCATCACCGTCGCACCGAGCGACCCGCGACGCCTGTATGCAGCCGTGGATGCCGGCGGCAACGGCGGCATCTTTCGATCAGACGACGCCGGGGACACGTGGCGACGGACCAATGCAGACACACGGGTGGTTGCCCGCCCTGCCGACGCGGCCGACATTCGCGTCGATCCACACAACGCCGACATCGTCTACGTGCCGACCATCGTTGCGTGGAAGTCCACTGATGGCGGCGCGACGTTCACGGCGTGGCGCGGCGCGCCTGGCGGCGACGACTATCAACGCATGTGGATCCATCCCACACAGCCCGACATCATGCTGATGACCGCCGATCAGGGCGCGATCGTCACACTCAATGGCGGCCGCACGTGGAGCTCCTGGTACAACCAGCCGACCGCGCAGTTCTACCACGTGAGCACGGATAATGCATTCCCGTACCGCGTGTGTGGCGGCCAGCAGGAATCGGGCTCCGCCTGTGTGCAGAGCCGCGGAGACGACGGACAGATCACGTTTCGAGAGTGGCATCCAGTTGGCGTTGAAGAGTACGGGTATGTGGCCCCAGACCCGCTCGATCCGGACATCGTGTACGGCGGCAAAGTGAGCAGGTATGACCGCCGCACAGGCCAGGTGCAGAATGTGTCTCCGCCCCGCGACCCTGGCTATCGCACCGTGCGCACACAGCCCATTCTTTTTTCTCCACTCGATCCCCGCACGCTCTACTTCGCGTCTAACACCCTCTGGCGCACCTCCAACGGCGGCAGGAACTGGACACAGATCAGCCCGGACCTGACACGTGCCACATGGGCGGTACCGCCCAGCGTCGGTGCCTATCGCGACCGTCCCACCGCGCAGCCGACTCAGCGTGGCGTCATCTACACCATCGGGCCGTCGTATGTGGACCGCAACATGATCTGGGTGGGTACCGACGATGGACTGGTGCATGTGACGAGAAACGGCGGGACGACGTGGACCGATGTGACCCCGCCGGACCTGCAGCCGTGGCAGAAAATTTCACTCGTCGAGGCGTCCCATTTTGATCTGAACACCGCATACATTGCGGTCAATACCCTGCGCCTCGACGATCTGCGCCCACACATCTACCGCACGCGTGACAGTGGCCGCACCTGGCGCCGCATCGTCACCGGCCTGCCCGACGGGGCGACGATCAATGCCGTGCGGGAAGATCCCGTCAGACGCGGGCTCTTGTACGCAGCGAGCGAGCTCAACGTCTCGGTGTCGTTTGACGATGGGGACCAGTGGCAATCGTTGCGGCTCAACATGCCGGCGACGTCCATCAGGGACCTGGTCGTCAAGGACGAGGATCTCGTCGTCGGCACACACGGGCGTGGCTTCTGGATTCTTGATGACATCACGCCGCTTCGGCAGATCACCGCATCGGTCGTTGCGCAACCTGCCTATTTGTTCCGGCCGCCCGTGGGGTGGCGGTTCCGCTGGAACACGAACACCGATACACCGCTCCCGCCCGACGAACCGGCGATGCCCAATCCTCCCGATGGTGTGACGATCAGCTATTTTCTCGGTGCCGACGTGAAGGGGCCGGTCACGCTCGAGATCGCGGAGGCCGAGGGCGCAGTCATTCGGCGCTATTCCAGCGACGATGCGGAGCCGCCTCCTGTCAGCAATCCAAATTTGCCCGACTACTGGATTCGGCCCACCCAGAAGCTCGCCGCCACGCCTGGACTACATCGATTTGTCTGGGATGTCCGGTACGCTCCGCCTGCGGTGACCAGCTTCAGCTATGGGATCGCGGCGATCCTGCGCAACACACCGCGCAGCCCACAGGGCATGCTCGTGATGCCCGGCACATACCAAGTCCGGCTCACCGTCGGCACGTCGGTCTACCGGCAGGCCGTCACCGTGCGCATGGATCCACGCGTGACGACGCCCGTCGCGGACCTGACCCTGCAGTTCACGTTGTCAAAGACGATGGATGATCTGATGCGTCGACTGGCCCTGATGCGCGAAGGCGCGTCACCAGAGCGCCTTGCGCTGATCGAGCAGGCATACGCGCCGCTACCTGCCCTGTTCACCGCGTTGCAGAGCGCCGACGCCCGACCCACCGCCGCGCAAGAAGCGGCAGTGGCCGCTGCTTCTGCACTGATCGCGAAAATGAGCTCGGAGGCGATTTAAGGAAAATCGCCTCCGAGCTCATTTTGATCAGCCCGTGTCTCTCAGCCGAACGTAATCCCCTGGGCGAGCGGCAGCTTGTCGGACCAGTTCACGGTATTGGTCTGACGGCGCATGTAGGCCTTCCAGGAATCGGAGCCGGACTCGCGGCCGCCACCGGTTTCCTTCTCGCCGCCGAATGCGCCGCCGATTTCGGCACCGGACGTGCCGATGTTGACGTTGGCGATGCCGCAGACGGAGCCGCGCGAGGAGAGGAACTCTTCGGCCCGGCGCATGCTCTCCGTGAAAATCGCGCTCGACAGACCCTGCGGCACGTCGTTGTGCATCGCGATAGCCTGATCAAACGTGTCGTACTCCATCACATACAGGATCGGCGCGAAGGTTTCGTCCTTGACGATTGCGGACTGCGCGGGCATCTTGATAATTGTCGGCTCCACGAAGAACGGTCCGATGTCCGGCCGGCGGTTTCCGGCACAGACCGCCTCGCCGCCTTCGGCTGTGGCGCGCGCGACCGATTCGAACATCTTGTCGCCCGCCTGC
>JBKJTD010000121.1:0-3492 GCA_046590915.1 Vicinamibacterales bacterium | reverse complement strand
CCCACATCAGACGCCGCCACCGCATCGTCAAACCCGCGGTCGTCGAGCCGGCCGGCAAGGTGCGTGACATCCCGGACGCCGAACGAATCGAGGAGGTCGTCGAGTGGGAGCAGGGGGTCCACAGTCCCGACAAACAGAAGGCGGGCATCGGTGGCCCACTGCCTCGCGCCCGCAAAGGCCCGAATGATGGGCGCGATCCGCTTCTCAGTCGCGGCTGTTCCCAGCACGCCAAAGACCACCGCGTCCAGGGGGATGCCGTGCGCCTGTCGAAACTGCTGCCGGGCGGCGGCCAGTTCGGCAGGCGAGCGTGGATGACCGTGGCCCAGGGGCACAAATTCAATGGCGTGATTGGGGTATTTCCCCCGCAATCGTTCCGTCATACCCGAGGAGTGACACGCCACCAGGCGGGAGGCGTTCATCACCGTGCGTCGCATCGGCCAGTGATAGTAATAACACCCGTCAAATCCGGCAATGGCCAGTTCGGCGGCGTCTGGATTGACGTCCGGTTTGTTGTACGCAAACTCTGCGCGGTAGTCCGCAGCGCGCCCTCGGGACATCAGCGCGTTGGCCCGCGCATGGTGAATCCGCGCGTCGTGCAGGACCGTGAGTCCCGGCCATCTGTAGAGGTACGGCCAGATATACCCGTGCGCCCAGGAATTGCCGACCTGATAGATCGGCAAATCGTAGTGGCCCCGCTGCTGACGCCACACAAATTCGTGGGCGCTGAGCACCCGGACTTCACCTGGCTCAGGCGGCCCGTCCGATCCCCGCTGCACCGGCACAAGGGCCTCGTCGACCAGCACATCGACGCCATGTCCCGAGGCCGCAAGCCGAGGCACAAGATCAGCCGCACAGCTGGCAATTCCGCTCGGTTGCGGGGGCCAGGGCGACATGAAGGCGAGTCGGGCCATGTGTTAGCATCTCACTTTGATCACGCGACGTACAAGCGTCCCGGAAGGGGACAGATTTCGGGTCGCCGGCGCAGGGAATTCACAGCATGGAAGGTTTTTTACCAATCCTCATCATGATCGGCCTCGGCCTCGGTTTTGCCGCGGCGATGGTTGGTCTGTCCCAGTTGGTCGGTCCCCGGAAACCCACCCCGGAAAAGTCGGCCCCCTATGAGTGCGGCATGCCGCCCGTGGGCGACGCCCGGGAGCGCCAGTCGGTCAAGTTCTATCTGGTCGCGATGATCTTCCTCTTGTTTGACATCGAAATCGCGTTCCTCTACCCCTGGGCGATGGCCATGCGTGAGCTGGGACCGGTCGCCTACTTCCAAATTCTGTTTTTCTTCGCCCTGCTGATTACCGGCTACATCTATGTGTGGCGCAAGGGCGTGTTTGACTGGAGCAAAGAGGTCGAACGATGAGCCGCACGACGTTCCCTCACTCAAACGTGGCATTCCCCGGCAGCCTGCCGGTGAGCCACACCCACGCGGACGTGGCCGAAGGTTCCATCCTGACGACATCGGTCGAGAAGATGGTCCAGTGGGCGCGCCGCTCGGCCATCTGGCCGGTGACCTTTGGTCTGGCCTGCTGCGCCATTGAAATGATGGCGATGGCCGCCGGCCGCTACGACGTCGCCCGGTTCGGCGCCGAAGTCTTCCGCGGTTCTCCGCGTCAGTCCGACCTGATGATCGTGGCCGGCCGTCTCTCTCGCAAGATGGCGCCTGTGCTTCGCCGCATCTACGACCAGATGCCCGAACCCAAGTGGGTCATCTCGATGGGGGCCTGCGCCAGCTGCGGCGGCGTGTTCGACAACTACGCAATCGTGCAAGGCGTCGACCAGGTCGTGCCGGTCGACGTGTTTGTCCCCGGTTGCCCACCGCGTCCCGAAGCGCTCATCTACGGCATCGTCCAACTGCAGCGCAAGATCGACAAGACGAGGATGTCGGCGTGAGCGACGTGCTCCTGATTCCGTCCACCATGGATGCGACCGTGCTCGACTTGGTGCGCCAGGCTTCGCCGGCGACCGTGATTGAACCTGCAGACGCGATCGACATGCCGACCGCCTACGTGGGCCGCGACCACATCGTGGAAGTGTGCCGCACATTGCGCGACCATCCCGGCCTTCAGTTTTCGTTTCTCGTCGAGATCACCGCGGTGGACTACTACCCGGCGACTCCGCGCTACGAAATCGTGTATCACCTGGCGTGTCTCGGTGAGGCGTTTGCCCAGCCCGGCGGCGCCGCGCCGCCCCGTCGTCTTCGCTTGAAGGTGCGTGTGGACGCGGGCGACGAGGTCAACACGCCGTGGGTGCCGACGATGTCGGGGCTGTGGCCGGCGGCGAACTGGCTTGAGCGCGAAATTTACGACCTGTTTGGCATCGTGTTCACCGGCCATCCCGACCTGCGTCGCATTTTGACGCCGGACGATTGGACGGGGCATCCGCTCCGCAAGGACTACCCGGTGCAGGTGCGCAAGGACGCGGCGTCGTGGTCGCCGATGGAATTGACGCCGGAAGAATTTGCGGCGAACGTGCGCGCGTCGCGTGCGGCGTCGGACACACTCGCAAAGACGCGAGGGCAGTAGGTGTTTGACCGTCGTCTGGCCGACGCGGTGGACGGGACGGTCGCGGCGCATCGGGCATTCGTGACGACGTCTGGTGCCCAGGCCAGGCAGGGCGCGACGGTGATTCGCGACGCGGCGCTGGCAGGTCGGCTGGTGCTGGTGTTCGGCAACGGGGGCAGCGCGACAGACGCGCAGCATCTGGCCGCCGAACTGGTGGTGCGGTACACGCGCACGCGTCGCGCCATCGCGGCGCTGGCGCTGACCACTGACGGCGCGGTGGTGACCGCCGCCGGCAACGACCTCGGGTTCGATGCGGTGTTCGCGCGGCAGATCGAAGCGCTTGGCCGACCCGGCGATGTCGCGCTGGGCATCACCACAAGCGGCCGATCGGCCAACGTGACTCGGGCCCTCCAGACGGCGAAAGCCCAGGGGCTGGCCACGATCGCGCTGACGGGTCGCGGCGGCGGCGACACGGTCGGGGTGGCCGATGTGGTCATCAACGTCCCGAGTGACGTGACCGCCAGAATTCAGGAAGTGCACCGCACGTGGATACACGCGGTGTGTGAGTGGATCGAAGAAGGAATCTGAGATGCCGGAGATGCGCCAGGAGACGATGACCGTGAACATGGGGCCGCAGCACCCCAGTACCCACGGCGTGCTGCGGTTGGTGCTCGAGCTCGACGGTGAAACCATCGTCAACGCCGACCCCACCATCGGATTTCTCCATACCGGAATTGAAAAGACCGCTGAGCAGAAGAAGTGGCAGCAGGTCATCCCGCTCGTCGAGCGTATGGACTACCTGGGCGCCCAGTCCAACAGTCTGTCGTTCTGCCTCTCGGTCGAGAAACTGCTCGGCCTCGAGATGCCCGACCGTGTCACCTACATCCGTGTGCTCATCGCCGAGTTGCAGCGGCTGAACAGCCACCTCGTGTGGCTCGCGACGCATGCGATGGAAATCGGCGCGGTCTCGGTGATGATGTATGCC
>JBKJTD010000115.1:0-3479 GCA_046590915.1 Vicinamibacterales bacterium | reverse complement strand
GGGGACAAGCGGTTTGTGCAGCTCGCGACGCCGGACCTGCCGAACGTCACTCCAGGCATCAATCCCAACTGGGCACTCGGCACATCCTCTTTGCCGTACGAGCAGGAACTTTCGTGGGACCAGACATACAACGACGTATTTCTGGTGGACCTGAGGACCGGGCAGCGCCGGCGCCTGCTCGAAAAAGCCGGATCAGGCGCGACGTTATCGCCCGGCGGACAGTACGTCCTGTTTTTTGATCCGACCAACGGCCACTGGTACTCGCAGCGGGTCTCGGATGGCCAACGCGTCAACCTGACCGAGCGGCTGCCGGTGAAGTTTTTCAACGAGTCTCACGACTCGCCAAGCCTGCCAGGCGCGTACGGTACCGCCGGGTGGACCGACAACGATCGCGCCGTCTGGATTTACGACCAGTTCGACATCTGGGAAATCCGCCCGGATGGCACGATCCCGCGCAACGTCACCGGTGGAGAAGGACGCAAACAGCAGGTCGTCCTCCGATACCGCAACCTCGATCCCGAGCAGCGGACGATTCCTTCGTCGGGCCCGGTGTTGCTTTCGGCCACGAACGACGTGACCAAGGCGTCCGGCTTCTATCGGCTCGCGAGTGCCACTGCGGCGCCCCAGCAGATCCTCATGGTCGACAAGGCGTTCGGAGCGGTGACCAAGGCCAAGAATGCCGACCGCTTGATGTTCACGCAGTCCCGCTTTGACGAATTCCCGAACGTGTGGGTGAGTGACACCAACTTCGCCAACATGCAGAAGGTGTCGGATGCCAATCCGCAGCAAGCGGAGTACGTCTGGGGCAAATCGGAGATCGTCGAGTACATCAACGCCGACGGCATCACACTTCGCGCGATTCTGACCAAGCCGGACAACTTCGATCCGACGAAGAAGTATCCGATGATGGTCTACATCTACGAGGAGCTGTCACAGGGGCTGCACGGCTACTCGGCGCCCAATGTCGGCACGAGTGTGAACGTGACCCGCTACGTCAGCAACGGCTATGTCGTGCTGCGCCCGGACATCATCTACAACACGGGCTTTCCCGGCGAAGACGCCGAGAAGTGCGTCATCCCTGCCGTCAACACCATCGTCGCGCAGGGCTACATCGATCCGACGCGAATCGGCATCCAGGGCCACTCGTGGGGCGGGTACCAGATCACGCACCTCATCACGCGCACGAACATGTTTGCGGCAGTGCAGGCGGGCGCGTCAGTGGCCAACATGATCAGCGCCTACGGCGGCATCCGCTGGGGCACGGGCATGGTGCGGCAGTTCCAATATGAAAAAACCCAGAGCCGCATCGGCGCTCCGCCGTGGGACAAGACGCTCGAATTCATCGAAAACTCCCCGATCTTCTGGGTGGAGAAGGTGCAGACGCCGTACCTCACGATTCACAATGATGCCGATGATGCCGTGCCGTGGTATCAGGGGATTGAGTTCTTCACGGCGCTTCGCCGCTTGGGGAAGGAAGCGTATTTCTTCAACTACAACGGCGAGTTCCATGGGTTGCGCAACCGCAACAACATGAAGCACTGGACCGTGCATCAGGACGAGTTCTTTGACCACTACCTGCTCGGCAAACCAAAGCCGGAGTGGATGGACAAAGGTGTCCCGTTCCTCGAGCGCGGCACTCGTGATGTGCTCCCGATGTTCAAACGCGCCACGCCCCCGCCCGCGGGCGGCAAATAACACGTGCGGATCCACCGCCTTGACCCCGCCGTGCCGCTGCCGTCCTACCAGACGGCCGGCGCAGCGGGCTTCGACCTCGCCGCCAACGCCGAGGTCACCATCGCGCCCGGTGCGATTGTCCTCATTCCCACAGGCCTGGTCGTGGAAGTGCCCGCGGGGCACTTCCTCGGCATCTTCGCGCGCAGCAGTACGCCTCTGAAAAAGGGACTCATCGTCGCCAACGGCGTTGGGGTGCTCGACAGTGACTATTGCGGGCCCACGGACGAGCTGAAGATTCAGGTGATGAACGTGACCCACCTACCGGTGACGGTCGCCAAAGGTGATCGCATCGCCCAGGGCGTGGTCATCCCAATTGCGCGCGTCGAGATCGAAGACGGCACGGGCGCGACGGCTGCGTCACGCGGCGGGTTTGGTTCGACTGGATAGATTCACAACGAAGCGTGGAGGACGAAGAGGTTTTTCATGAAAAGAACTCTCAGCACTCCATGCCTCTTGTGTCTATGTCTTGCACTGTCGACTCTGCTCGGTGCCCAGCCGCCACGTCCTGAGGACGACCTCTTCGCACACGCCAACCACGAATGGCTCCGCGCCACTCCCATTCCCGACGATCGGGTCACCTATTCGGCGGCCTCCGAGTTGGCCGACCGCGTCGAGCATCAACTGCATTCGCTCATCGAGGATCTCGGTCGCGACGGTGGCCATCGCCCCGGCTCCGAGGCGCAGCAGCTTGTCGATCTCTACCGCAGCGTCACCGACCGTGCCGCCATTGAGCAGGCAGGATTGACTCCCGTAGGCGAGGACCTCGCTCGCCTGGCTGATATCCGCGATGCACAACAGGCGTCGGAGATGGCGGGGCGGTTGTCCGCATCTGGAGAGGGTGGCCCATTTGGGGTGTCGCTGATCGCGGCGGCGCGGGACGCCGGCCGGACCGTTGCACGAGTGGAAGCCGGCGGACTGTTGCTACCCGACTGGTCCTACTATCTCTCCGCATCGCCGGCCGTACTTCAGGTGCGTCGCGCGTACGGCGTGTATCTCACGCGGGTGTTTGTGGCGGCGGGGCAGGAGAGGGAGGAGGCCGAGGCTGCTGCCGGCCGGGTGATTGCGTTCGAGACGGCGATGGCCGACGCGATTCGAACGACGGGAGGTGGCCCTCCATCGCCCCGCGTGTGGTCATTGTCGGAAATCGAGCGCGACCTGCCGGGGTTCGAGTGGCGGCAGTGGGCGAAGCCGCAGGGGCTCGACCGCGCGGGTGGCATCATGCTCGACCAACCGGAGTTCTTTCGCGCGTTCTCCGCGCTGTTTGGACGGACGCCTCCGGCGACGCAAGCCGCGTGGCTGCGGGCGCGGTTCCTCACCGCGATGGCGCCGTATCTGCCGGCCGCCTTCTCTGATGCGCGCTTCGACTTCTTCGGGACCCAACTCACCGGTCAGGTCGCGCCTCGTCAACCGTGGAAACGTGGAGTGTCCATGGTCGGCGAGTTTCTGGGCGACGCGATCGGCCGACGCTACGTCGCCAGGCATTTCTCACGCGACGCGCGCGATCGCGCTCGCGTTGTCGTGACTCAACTGGTGGAGACCGCGCGTGACGCCATCGGACGAGCGGACTGGTTGCCGGCCGAACGCCGTGACGCGGCCCGTGAGCGGATTGCGACCATCGAGGCGCAGATTGGATATCCCGACGAGTGGCGATCCTACGCGGGGATCACGATAAAGCCCGGGGACCTGCTGGGCAACCTTCGACGGCTTCGCACCTTCGACACCCAGTATCGAATGCAGCGGGCGCG
>JBKJTD010000026.1:0-5341 GCA_046590915.1 Vicinamibacterales bacterium | reverse complement strand
CCTCAAAGGTCGCGTACGCGTACGCCTCACTCAGCAGGGCGAAACGATTCCGCATGCCCACATAGTTGTTGTGGAAGCGGGGGACGTGCTCGAACGTGCCCCAGGAGCGGGGGGTGGGTGGCGTGGGTGGTGTGGGTGGCGTAGGTGGTGTGCCCGCGCGGCCTCCGGCGCGACCGCCCGCGCTGCTCACGTTGCCGTAATAGAACGTCTCCCACTTGTGCTTGGCGCGGATCTGCTCAGTGACAAACGGGAACCACTCGTTCTTCAAGACGTTCATGATGAACGGGCTGGTGTTTGGATTGAGTGGCGGCGAGTAGGTGAGATGGTAGCCGTGTGTGGAGCCGTCTGATGTGTGCAGGTCCATGCCCACGTGCGGGTTGTAGTCGTTCCACAACTTCACAAATGCGCGGCCTTCCGGCGTTTCCAGCTTCATGAAGTCGCGGTTGATGTTGATGTTCTGCGCGTTGGCGCGTGTGCCCATGCCGTTGATCGGACCGTTCTGGCGCGGACGGTTGCGCAAGCCGTACCGTTCATTGCCGTCGGCGTTGAAGATCGGCGTAATCAGAAACACCATCGACTGCAGCCACTCGGCATGACGGCCCTGCGCAAACTCGCGCAGAAGAATCAACGTGGATTCCTTGCCCTCCACCTCGCCTGCGTGAATGTTGCCCTGGATGTGGATGCGGAGCTTTCCGCTCGCCAGCACCGAAGCCGCTGAGGCGTCCTTGAGGCCGATCCCCACCACCGCCATCGGCATCGTCCGATTCTCGGACGTGGTGCCGTAACTGGTCATGTAAATGAGCGGCGACGCCTTGTCCACCGTCTCCATGAACGTGACGACCTCGGCATACGTCGACGTGGACTTGAAGCCGGATGCCTCCGCAGCCGTCTTCAGGTCTGCCAGGTTGCGGCTCGCCCCCTGCTGGGCGTGCGCGGTCAACACAGGAATCACGAGCACCAGAAGCAGAGCGGAGGAAAATCGTCGCATGAAGGACGATTATAATCGCGGGTCAATGGCACCCGCGGGTTTCCTTGTTCTTCTTGTCGCGGTGCTGCTGCCCAGCGCGGCGTGCACGCGCGAGCAAGCACCGGCGCCTCCGCCCCCGTGGATACTGCTCGTCACCCTCGACACCACACGCGCGGACGCGATGAATCCGAAGCGGACGCCGGCATTTGAAGCCATTGCCAAAGCCGGCCGCAGGTTTACCCGGGCACACGCGACGGTGCCCGAAACACTCCCGTCGCACGCCTCGATGATGACGGGGCTGTACCCCGGTGGCCACAAGGTCCACGAAAACGGCAGGTTTCTCGCGGCCGGCCATCCTCTGCTGGCCGAGGAGCTCAAAAGGGCGGGCTACAACACCGGCGCGGTCGTATCGGCGTTCGTGCTGGCCAAACGCTTTGGACTCAACCGCGGGTTTGACGTGTACGACGATGAGCTGCCTGAAGGGACAAACGAGCGTGGCGCGGCCGCGACAACCGACCGGGCGATTGCGAACCTGAACACCCTTGGCCGCGACAAGCCCGTCTTTCTCTGGACGCACTACTTTGACGCGCACGCGCCGTACGCTCCACCGGAACCCCACCTGACCGCGGCCGGCGCACAACCGTATCTCGGCGAGGTCGCGTTTGCCGACTCGCAGATGGGCCGCCTCATCACGGCGTTCAAGGCCGCTGCCGCCACCGCCGGCCGCCAAGCCGCCATCATCGTCACCAGCGACCACGGCGAAGGCCTGGGCGACCACGGTGAAGCCCAGCACGGCAACCTCGTGTATCAGTCAACGATGCACGTGCCGCTGGCGTTGGAGGGACCCGGTGTCACCGTGGGTGACGAGAACACGCCGGTCAGCACTCGCCGGATTTTTCACACCATCATGGACTGGGCGGGACGTCCCACTCCGGAATCGTTGCGCGCACCCCAAACGACCTCTGAGGTCGTTCTTGGCGAAGCGATGAAACCGCATCTGCAGTATGGATGGCAGCCGCAGATCATGGCGATCGATGGCGATACGAAGGCCATCCTCGCGGGGCCGACCGAGGTATACGACCTCAAGGCCGACCCGGCCGAATCCACCGATCTCAAAACCTCTGCGACGTTGCCCGCCTCGATGCGTACCGCCATGGACGAGTATCCCGTGCCGTCGCTGTCGGAACCCGCGACATCATCGTCACCACTCGACGCCGAGGCGCGGCAAAAGCTGGCGAGCCTCGGGTACGTCAGCGCGACGACGCCGCCGACGGTGCGCAAGGACGCGCCTCGCCCCGTTGATATGGCGCATCTGTTTCCGGTTATCGACGAAGCCTCGGGGTTGTTCGTCCAGCAGCGGTATGCGCAGGTGATTCCGCTGCTGAATAAGATTCTCAAAGCCGATCCCAATCATCTGGATGCAACGATGCGGCTGGCGACGGCCCATTCGGCATTGGGCCAGGACGTGCAGGCGCTTTCGGCATTCAAGCGAGCGCAGACGCTCGCGCCAGACTCGGCGGACGTGAAGTTGTATCTCGCCTTGCACCATGCCAAGGGTCCGCGCTGGCCGCAGGCGGTACCGATCCTGGAAGGTATTCTCGCGACCACGCCAGAGCGCCTTCCCGCGCTTGAGACGCTGGCGATGCTGCGCGAGCGCGAGGGCAGGGCCGTCGAGAGTCTCGCGTTGTCGCGCAGGGTGTTTGCGCTGCGGCCACCGACGACGGTCGAGGCGATGCGCTTTGGCCGCCTGGCGATGTCACTCGGGCAGACCGATCAGGCGATCTGGGGATATGAGCGCGCGCGTGACGGGCAGGGCGCGGCGTTTGTGAACGACCTGGAACTGGGCGTGTTGTACCTCGCCGCCAAACGTCTTGAGGACGCGCGCCAGTCATTTGACCGCATCCCATCGTCGCACCCCGACTATCCGATGGTGCTCTTCAAACGCGCGCAAGTGAGTGTGCTGCTGAACGAGCCCGACAAGGAGGCACGTATCGCCGCCGCCAGACGAGGAGCCGATGCGACCACTCGGGGGCTTATCGCGAATGAGAGATTATTCACATCGAGACGTTGAGGTGCGGAAAGAAGTTATTTACAGGGAGACACAGAGACACAGAGGGTTTGATTTTTAAAAAATAAATACTCCGTGTCTCCGTGCCTCCCTGTAATAAATGGTTTTCACGAAGGGTTGTTCCAATGAAGTCTCCGAGTCTTTCGGTTGTGTTTGCGTTGTGCCTCGCGGTCGGCGTAGCGGCTCAGCAACCGCCGGCTGCCACCAATGCGGAGCTGGCTGCGTTGATTACGCAGGCGCAGGCCGTCCCGGGCGACGACTGGGCGCCGATTCTGGCCGGCCTCGAGCGCATCGATAGGGCGCGTCTCGATCTTGACGATCAGGTGGACTACGACCTGCTCCGGTCCCACGCGCGCACCCGCCAGTGGGAGCAGACGGAACTGCGCCAGTGGGAGGTCAATGCGGCGGGGGTCATCAACCTCGGCGCCGTCAGCGGGCTGTTCCTGCGTGATGGCGCGCTGCCCGAAGTGAACGTGCGGGCGGCCATCGCGCAGCTGCGAGGGCTCGCGGATGCGATCAAGGCCAATCGTGAACGCTTGACGACTCCGGCGCGCACCTGGACCGAAAACGCGGAATACCAGGCGTATTACGCGCGCACCATGCTGGAGGCGGAGGTGCAGGCGCTTGAGATTTCCAATACGGCGGTGCGTGCGGAGTTTCTGGCTGCCGCCAAGCAGGCCGTTCCGGTCATCCGGGAACATGAGGAGTGGCTCGAAAAAACCCTGCTCCCCAGGTCCACACGCCCGCCGACGTGGACGCCTGCGCAGATCGAGTATTACCAGTTCGTGCACGAACAGCTCGACGACTACGGCGTCGATGCGATGATTCGTGTGGCAGAAGCGGAGGACAAGAAGCTTTGGTCGGAGATGGAGGCGCTGGCGAAACGCATTCATCCGTCTGGTGACCTGCGCACGGTGTGGGAGGTCATGAAGAATGAGGCGCCGAGGTGGGAGGAAGTGATTCCCATGGCGCAGAAGTACGTCGATTTGGCCAGCGACTGGTTGCGTGGTGCCGGGCAGCACGTGGTCAGCATTCCCGACTACCTGCGCTATGGCGCGCGGTTGTCACCGCCGATGGCGCGCCGCACGTTGTCATTTGGCGGCGCGACGTCGGGACCGACCATTGACGGCAAGCAGTCAGGTTTCTACATCCTGACGCCCCTCGAGGATCGGCTCACGCCCGAGGAAAAGCTGAGCCGGCTCAAGTCCTACAACCCGTACTGGACGCACGTGATCTCGTACCACGAGTGGCTCGGCCACACCGTGCAGATTGCGTCGGCGCGCGCCAATGTCACGCGTCCGATGCGCCGCATGTACAACAGCAGCTACTTCAGCCAGTCGTGGTCGTTTTATCTCGAGAAGCTGTTCGAGGACGAGGGGTACTTCGACACGTTGCCCCACATGGAGAATCTGAAGACGCAGATGGCGCGCCGGCAGATGCGCATGTGGCGGGTGCAGCGCATCCTGACGAAATTGAAGATGGCCAAAGGGGAGATGACGTTTAATCAGGCCGTGCAGGCCTATGTCGATCGCATCGGCATGGAGCCCGGCAATTCGTTCATCGAGGTCCAGCGCGACTCGCAGTCACCCGCGCCGCCCGGCCGCGAGATCATCGGCGAGTTGATGATTCTGAAGTTGCGCGACGAAATCCAGAGCGCCAAGGGCCCGGCGTTTTCACTCAAGGCCTTCCATGACGAGTTGATCTCATTCGGGGATCTGCCGTTCACCCAAATCCGCCGTCTTATGCTTCGCCAATAGATTCACAGCGAGACATGGAGGTAATCAGCCATTTCTCGCTGTGAAGAATCCGGGCACAAAAAAAAGCGGGGGGCCGAAGCCCCCCGCGTGCATGTATACGCTCGTGTGCGTTAGAACTGGATCTTCGCGCTGACCTGGAGTCGGCGTGGCGGGAAGAACGAACGGGACTGGCCGAACGATGTGACGTTCTGACTCGGCTGCGGGTTGTAGCCCGTCTGATTGTTGGTCACGTTGAACAGGTCCCCGACGACCTGGAAGTTCGCGCGCCCGGGCAGCCGGAAGTTCTGCGTGTAGTTGAGGTCCAGCTGATAGTGGGCCTTGGTCAGGCGTGAACCGGCAGGCTCCGCGTTGCGGATTGTGTCATTCGTATTGGTGCCGATGATCGCGGAGTACACGCGGTAATTCCAGGCTTCCCATGGTTGGCCGGACTGCGCCACCATGTAGCCGCCGAAGGTGGCTTCCCAAGGCAGCGAGTAGTATCCGTAGGCCTTGACGATGTGACGACGGTCGCCACGCAGGTCGCCCTCCTTGTTGTCCCAGATTTGACGA
>JBKJTD010000387.1:0-7871 GCA_046590915.1 Vicinamibacterales bacterium | reverse complement strand
GACGCTCCAACCTGTATCACGCTATTCACGGTGTCGATGGCGTATCGCTGCACGGCGTAGTGCTGGAGATACGTACCGTCATCGCCGAGTGGACGGACGCGCCACTCGGACAGATATTGGACGAGATGGCCCGCGGCCTTGTCTAAACCCGCAGAGGGTGTCGAGCGGCCATTGAGCTCGGGCGAAGCCAGGAAGGTGACGTGCCGCTGCAGCTTGTCTGCGGTGATCATTGCCGCGGCGCGGCGGACGGTAACTGGAACAGGCACCGGTGGTTGCTCCGCGAACGCCGCCAGACTCCAGACCGTCGCGAAGAAACAATGAGCCCGTACAGGCATAATCTCGGCGTGACATCACAAAAACCTTCGATGGTCGAGGCGGCCCTCGGGCGGGAGCGGCGCACACTGGCCCTGCTCCTGATTGGCCTTCCGCTGGTCTGCTGGATCTGGGTGGTCGCGATGGCGCGCGACATGTACGGGTCGATGTCCGGCTCGTCGGCGTGGATGATGGCGGCGACGTGGGACGCCCCATACATGGTGGCGATCTGGGCCATGTGGGCCGCGATGATGGCCGGGATGATGCTGCCGTCGGCCACCCCCATCATCCTGCTCTATGCGCGCGCCGCACGGCAGAGAGCCGAACCACGCGCGACCGAAAGAATCTACGGGATGGTTGGCGGCTATGTGTTGGTCTGGGCGTTCTTCAGTGCCGGCGCGACCGTGCTGCAGCGTGTGCTGGCGACGTCAGGAATTCTGACGCCCATGATGGAACCCGCGACCGACGTGGCCGCAGCGGTGATCCTCCTGGTCGCTGGCTTGTATCAGCTGACACCCCTCAAGCAGGCGTGCCTGACGTCGTGCCGGACTCCGATCGCATTTCTGGCAACACGCTGGCGCACCGGCGTCACCGGAGCGGTGTGGATGGGCGTCGAGCACGGCGCCTACTGCCTCGGCTGTTGCTGGGCGTTGATGTTGTTGCTCTTCGCGGGCGGCGTGATGAATCTGTTTGTGGTGATCGCACTGACAATCTGGGTGGCGATCGAGAAGGTGGCGCCGTTTGGGGAGCAGAGCCCACGCGTGAGCGGGGCCCTGCTCCTCCTGGCTTCAGCCTGGATGTACTTCCGGTAGGCAGCTCAGGCGGCGGCCGTCGCTCCCGCGTTGGTCCAGTCAAAGTCGTACAGGATCCAGTTGGTCTTGTTGAACGACAGATCGAGTGCGCCGGATTTGGCGGTGAACGTCCCCACGCCGCATTGCCCGCGCGTCCAGATGAAGCCGTCTGGCAGATCGACGGTCGCGTGATGGTCGTCACCGGTGACCGGGTTCTTGAACGCCTCGCCACGCGCTTCGGCAATGCCCTCGACGCGGAATGTGCTCTTGACGCCCGTGCCTTCGATCGTGATCGTCGCCTTTTCGAGGCCAACGACTTCAAAGGTGGGGCCGAGCAGTTCCCACGGCATGCCGCCGAGTTGCCCGGTGAAAATCTGGGACAGGACGCCGATTTGCTCATCGGTGGTGGCCGGCTCCACGACAAAGACACACTGGCCGTTGCCTTCATGAATTGCCTTCGGCCACGCCACAATGGCCGCGCACTTCACGTCGGCCAGATTGACGCCACCGCAGGTGCCGCTCCTGATGTGCATGCCAACCAGTGCGCGACAGCTGCCATCCTTGGAGTTGGGAAAGCCCCCGAAATTGCACCCACAGCCAAAGTCGCAATTGCAGAACTCATAGCCCGTGCCACTCAGTTGCCACTGTGTGCGTTGTGTCGACGTCATGCGAGTTTCCTCTCTGCCCATCACGGGCCGCTACCGACAGGAGTCAAGCGGTCACTGTAACACTAGGCCATCAACGTGTGGCGCGCGTACGGCAGATCCCGGCACCGCACGCCAGTGCTGGCTTTCAGCGCACAGAGCGGTAGTGCACGACAAATTCCTTCGACCAGTCGCCAGGCCCGACCGCCGTCTGCTCCGAAAAAAGGAACCGCCTGTCGGGGAGCGCGGAGATCCGCACGCGGGTGCGCGTGCGCATGGCGCCGGTGCCCTCCTCTCCCCAGAACTCCCAGGTCGTCCCATCGTCTGCCACGCGTCCCTCGAGCGACTGGACGACGCCGTCGGCGCGGAAGCCTTGATACACGTAGGTCTTGTCCGCGACGCGGTAGCTGAAAATGCTCATTCCCTCGCGAGGCCCGCTCGCCGTCTGCGATCGCGAGACGCAGACCATGTGGCGGCGGCCCGACGGCATCCACCCGCAGACCTCGCGGAACTTCGCCTCAGGTGCGGCTTCATCGTACGTCCAGGTCCCTTCGAAAAACGTGAGGCGTTCGTGGGGATCGGACGGCGTCATGGGGACGACGGGAGCAGGCTGGGTGGGCGGCTTGGGTGCCTGCGCACGCGCCGCGGGCGCGGCCGCAAAAAAACAGACCATCAAAACCGCGCTCAGTGTCTTTCGTCGCATCGGAGCCTCCCTGTCCCGCAGCCGGGCGCGGGGAATGCAGTTTACACCGGGCGCCGGCTTGGTCGACCTGCGGCGCGGAGGCCGGTGAACGCCTTGCCGTGCACCTGGTGGACGCCGCTGCGATCGAGCAGGGCAGCGACGTTGTCTGGCGTGACACCCCCGCCGGCCAGAATGTCAATGCGGCCGGCAGCCCGATCCACCAGTCGTCGCAGCTGATCCGCGCCGTCGAGGGCGCGCGCGGGCCCGCCACTGGTCAGGACCACGGAGACGCCGAGGGCGATGAGCACCTCAAGCCCCTCCATCTGATCGGACAACTGGTCAAACGCGCGGTGAAATCCCACCGTCATCGGGCGCGCGATCGCGATCAGCTCCGCCATGAGTGCCCGGTCAATCGTGCGATCCGTGGTCAGTGCGCCGAACACCACGCCTGGGGCACCTGCCGCGCCGGCGGCTTCGATGTCGGCCCGTATCACGGCGACGTCGTGCGAGTCGTACACGAAGGTCCCGACACGTGGCCGGATGAAGACGTGCACCGGGGCCTTCACCAGTGCCAGCGTTTGCGTGATGAGGCCGATCGATGGCGTCACCGCACCGTCGTGCAACAGGCCGCACAATTCGATGCGGTCGACGCCCTCCTGATCCGCAGCGAGCGCCCCGTCAATCGACTCAACAGCGGCTTCGATGAACAGTGTCTGCGCCGATCTCGTCACGGCGCAATTCTACAGGGAGGCGCGCATGCCCGTCGCGGCCGCGTGTTACAGTCGCCGCGTCGTATGCGGACTGCCATCGCGTCAATGCCCGCTGTTCCCTACACGCTCGGATTTGTGTTGCCGCCGCTGGTGGTGTGGTGCGCGACGATGGGTGGGGCGTGGACGTGGCTGCCCGTGGTGCTGATGTTGGCCGGTGTCCCTGTCGTCGATGCCCTGGTCTCGCAGCATGTCCTGCACCCTTCACCTGAAGACATCATCGATTTGGAGCAGCGCCTCGCGTTTCGCGCGGTGACCTGGTTGTGGGTGCCGGTTCACGCAGCGCTGGTTGTGTGGACGCTGCACACGGCAACTACCTGGCCACTGGGCTGGCCGTTGGGAGGGCTCGTGCTCTCCGTGGCGGTCACGGGCGGCGCCATCGGCATCACGTTTGCCCACGAACTGGTGCATCGCAGCAGTCGGGGCGAACGTGTCCTGGGCGACATCGTGTTGGCGCTTGTGAGTTATCCACACTTTGCGATCGAACACGTGCACGGACATCACCGCCACGTGGCCACGCCTCTGGACCCCGCGACGGCACGGCTGGGCGAGAGCTTCTATCACTTTCTGCCGCGAACCCTCTGGGGTAGCGTGAGGCACGCCTGGGTCATCGAACGTGATCGGCTCGGGCGTCGCGGTCGTGGTGTCTGGATCGCCGGCAACACGATGCTGCGATATGCCGCGACGATGGCGATGGTGTATGGCGCGGTGTGCTGGATCTGGGGCGTGCGGGGCCTTGCAGTGTTCATGCTGCAGGGCGTGGGCGCGTTCTTGTTGCTGGAGGCCATCAACTATGTGGAGCACTACGGCCTCGTGCGGCGCGAGGAGTCTCCCGGTAAATACGAGCGCGTCTCCGTGCGCCACTCGTGGGATTCCAGTCATCGCCTCAGCAACTGGCTGTTGATCAATCTCGCGCGCCACTCCGACCATCACTTGCTTGCGAGTCGGCGGTATCCAGCGTTGGCGACTCGTGAACTGGCCCCTCAACTGCCCGCGGGATACGGCACGATGCTGCTGCTGGCATTGGTACCGCCGCTCTGGCGGCGGGTGATGGACCCCAGGGTCGCAGCCCTCGGCACGCCCGAGTAGTACCGTGTGTCATTTTTCAAACGTCGTGGCCGATTCGGCGCCGGGTGGCTCGCGGAATGGGTCCATCGGGATCTCCGTGTAGTCCACGTCGAGGACCTCAAGGTGTTCGGTCTTGTTCGGCGCGTGCAGGACCACACGGTCCCCGGCGCCGGCCTTCATCAGCGCACGCGCCAGCGGAGACCTCCAACTGATGTAGCGGCGGTTCACATCCACCTCATCGAGGCCGACGATGGCGACGACGTGTTCGAGTCCTGTGGAATCGCGGTAGGTGACCGTGGCCCCGAAGAAGATCCGCGTGGCGGCGGCCGCCGAGCGAGGCGCGGCGGGGTTGACCACCTCCGCAGCATCAATACGTTTGGTGAGGAATCGAATGCGCGAGTCGATCTGGCGCAGTCGTCGCTTGGCGTACATGTAGTCGGCGTTTTCGCTGCGGTCCCCGTTGGAGGCCGCCCAGGTGACGACCTTGGTCACCGCCGGACGCTCCCGGTTGAGGAGGAATCGATGTTCCTCCTTGAGGCGCAGCAGCCCGGCGGGCGTGATGTAGTTTTTCACCCTCGGGCCCGGGGCCTCGCGCACCGGCTCGCGCAGCGGCCGTTTTACCCGCATCGTCAAACTCATCCCAGCTATTTTGGCAGGACCCGTGTTCATATCTACACGCGAATCTCGACGAATCGGCGCTGGGTGGTATTCTCGGCCTTGACATGCCTGTTCGCGATGACGCGCCCATCCTCTCGCCAGACGATCCCCGTGTGATCGGGATGGGCACTGAGGATGTGGCCGGCGCGGATCAAATCAGCGGATTGCTCCTCGCGACACCGGACGAGCGGCTGGATGGTCTGGTGGCCACACTCGGTTTCATCGAGGAGGCCCGAGTCGCGGTGCACCGGATTCTCGCGGAGGAGTAAGTGGCCACCCTTCAGCCTCGCGAGATCTTCCGCATCCTCGGAGCCCACGGCGTCAGGTACGTCGTCATCGGAAACATGGCGGGCACGCTGTACGGATCCCCGCTAGTCACCACGGACATTGACGTCTGCCCGGCGCTCGACGAGCCCAATCTCACGGCGCTGGCGGCGGCGCTCGTGCAGATGGACGCGAGAATCCGCACGCAGGACGCGCCAGAGGGACTGGCCTTCGCGTGCGATGCGACATTCCTCAGGCAGATGCGAATGGTGAACCTGACCACACGGTTCGGCGACATCGATGTGGCGTTCGAACCGTCGGGCACTCGCGGGTACGAGGACCTCAGGGGGCGCGCTGTCCATATTGAACTCCGCGACGGAGTCTCCACACATATCGCGGCCCTCGAGGACATCATTCGTTCGAAGGAAGCCGCGAACCGCGAGAAGGATCGACTCGCGCTTCCAACCCTACGTCTGTTGTTGCAGAACATCAGGAACCAGCGGGACCCGTCGGCAAAAAGGTGAAGGGTCTAGCGATTGGGGCGACGCGAGATGTCAGCCATCCAGATGTCGGCCTGGCGATCCTCGAGGGTGAAGAAGAACTTGCCGGCCCCGACGGTAAAGTCACGACGACTGGACACCCGTGCCACATCGTCAAACTGCACGAGCAAGCGTGGCTGGCCGCCGGCCAAGGGCACTGACCAGAACGCTGCGCGTCCTTCGGCGTCGTGGCTCTTGAAGTAGACCGTGCGACCGTCTGCGGAGGGCACGGCTCTTCCCGCCTTGGGATCGCCAGGACGAGCGGCTGCGTAGACCACACGTGCCGACTCCCCCGTGGCGGAGATCAACTCGATCGCGCCCGTATCGTTGGCCGCCAGGAGCTGTTCGTTGGTGAGCCATGTCGCAACCCCGCTGCTCGTCGTCAGGCGAATGCCCACCGGCGCACTCCAGCGGCCGGAGGCATCCCGGCGCGTCACGTACAGCCCCAAGGCCATCTCTTTTGTCTGGACCTGATTGATAAACGCGAGGGCGCGGCCGTCAGGCGACCAGTGCGGGTAACTCTCCTGCGCACCCGTTGACGTGATCTGCTGCGTCGGTCCGCCAGCGACTGGACTGATAAAGATATCGCGCGACCCTGAACGCCACGAATGGAACGCCACCTCGCGCCCGTCGCGAGAGAGGTCGGGAGCGAAATCGTCAGACGGGTCGCTTGTCAGTCGTCCCGCCGCGCCTCCTGCCAGAGGCAGACGAAAAATATCGGCGTTGAGGTGCAGCGTCGAGTCATACACCAGCCATTGCCCGTCGCTCGAGACGCGCAGCGACTCGACCACCTGATTGCCATTGGTCAGCGCCCGTGCGCCCGATGTATCGATAGCGCCGCCGGTGGGAATCGGCAGCGACCAGATGTTGGCGCGCGCCGAGTATGAGACGTACACCAGGCGCTCGGCGGAAAAGGCAATCGACTGCGCGCCCAAGCCGGTGCTGATCCGGCGAGGCTCTCCTTGAACCTGACCGTCTTGCGCGATATCCACAACATAGATGTCGCGCGGCCCTTGCCTGGTGGAGACGAAGTACAGCTGCCGGCCGTCGGGCGACCACACGGGACTGCTATTGAGCTCGGACAATTTGGTCACCTCGGTGAACTCACCACCCGAAGAGGGAATCAGCACAAGAGCGCTCGGCGAGATATTTCCGAAGCCGTTCCCTGGGACGACGGACATGAAATTTCCGAGCGCACACGCGATCCAGCCGCCAGTGGGCGACCAGTCACAGGAGTACAGCACGTCGGATGCCGTGCCGAGCACGCGCTCGCCACTGCCGTCCAGTTGGGCGACGGCCAGTGTGGGACCGCGAGCCAACAGCAGTTGCGTGCCGTCGGGTGACCACGCGGCTGCACTCAACGGCCCGCTGACGACCTTCCGGGACGTGCCTCCCATGGCCGAGGCGACGAACGCGCCCTGCTGTGTGAGATAGAGAATCTGAGTGCTGTCGGGTGACCACCGCGGCTGAAACTCGAACGCCTCTCGATCGTCAGAGAGGGCAATCGTGCGTCCGCCGCCAACCGGACGGATGAAGATGCGCATGTGCGTCGCCTTGCCTGCCGAATACGCCAGCATTTTTCCATCGGGTGAGATGGCCGGATCAATCTCGAGCCCATCCTCGGTCGTCAGTTGCGAGGCGGAGCCGATGACGATCGGCGGCGTCGCGTCTGCGCCGGATGTGGACTCAAAGACGCCCGCGCGCCACGCGACGCCAATCGCGATGATGACGATGGCGGCTGCGATGATGATGCCCACCGGTACGCGGGAGCGCGCGGCCGGGACCACCCTGGGTCCGCTCGACAGCGTGGCCTGAACTGCAGTAGCTCCGGAGTCGGTCGACGACTCGAGTGCGAATGCGACATCGCGTGCCGACTGGAAACGTTCGACGGGATTCTTCTCGAGGCAATGGCGCACGATGCGTTGCAAGGCCGGTGGCGCGTCGGGCCGGAGCACCGCAAGTTCCGGCGGGTCTTCCTTGACGATGGCGATCATCGTGTCGGCGGCCGTATCGCCCTTGAAGGCGCGTTGGCCGCTCAACATTTCAAAGAGCAGGGTGCCAAGCGCGAAGAGATCGGTGCGCGCGTCGACGGCCTGTCCGCGCATCTGCTCCGGCGCCATGTAGCCGACCGTGCCCATCACCGTGCC
>JBKJTD010000384.1:0-6321 GCA_046590915.1 Vicinamibacterales bacterium | reverse complement strand
GCTCCATCACGAGCGCGTTGCTCTCTATCCCGTAAATCGCCGCGATGTTCGGGTGACTGAGCGACGCGAGCACCTGCGCTTCGCGTTTGAAGCGCGCGACACGATCGGCGTCGAGCGCAAAACTCTCTGGCAGAATCTTCAGCGCGACATCGCGGTTGAGGTTCATGTCTCTCGCGCGATAGACCTCGCCCATGCCGCCCGCGCCGATGGGGGAGACGATTTCATAGGGGCCGAGGCGGGTGCCGTGGGCGAGGGGCATGGAAGGTTGCTCTCCGCTTACAGCGTGGCCAGGCGTTCCACGCAGTAAGCGTTCAAGCTCTTGCCTGCGGCCCTGGCCTTGAGCGCCAGTGCCCGGTGGACAGGGGCCGGCACCCGAAGCAGGAACCGTCCGCTGTACTGGCCGACCTCCTCGGGGGCGGGCAAGGAAACCCCTTCCGCATCCCTCAGCCGGATCCACTCATCCACGATCCGCTTCAGTTGCTTGAGTACGATCGCCTCGGTCCGACCGTGGCAGCAACGGCCGATCAAGGGTGGCGCGCTGCCCACGAAGCAGCGATCTTCCGCGCTCCATTCAACAATGCGCAGATAGTCGTGCGCGACCGCCTTCTGACCCTTCTTCATTTTCGTCTCCCGTCTGCCGCGCGAGCGGCGGCGATGCGCTGCGCCACTTCCTGTTCCTGGTATCGCCTGGCGTCGTCACCGCCCCGTCCAGACAAGGTGACCCGAACACCCGAGGGGTGCAGGAAGTTCCGGTGAGAGCCCTTGCCACCACGGTCAAGGAATCCTGCTCGAATCAACTCAGTCACAAGTTCCCGGATCTTGCGAGGCACCGGTCAATGGTATCACGTGATACTACCGAGGAGTTGTTCGGGCGACAGGTAGCCCATCGTGCCCACCGCGGTGCCGTCGCCAGTCAGCGGGCCCTCGGCCAGGTGGGTCGCGTCCGCCGTCGCGCTGGCGCCTTCGAGCGCCAGCGCTTTGGCGAGACCGAAGTCGAGACTCTTGATCTGGCCGCGCGAGGTCAGGAACAGGTTGGCGGGCTTGAGGTCGCGGTGGAGCATGCTGCGCGCGTGCGCGGAGTCGAGCGCGTCGGCGAGATTGATCGCGTGATCCACGAGCACGCCGACGTCGAGCGGACCGCGCGCCAGCCGCTGATGGAGCGTCTCGCCCTCGAGCAGCTCCATGACGAGGAAGGACAGATCGCGGCCGTGGCCCGCCGAAGCGTCATCGACGCGAAGGCGGCCCACATCAAATAGCGCGCAGATGTGCGGATGACTGAGGCCGGCAATCGCCTTGGCCTCGCGGTCGAAACGCGCCTCAGCCTGCGCGTTGTCGACGCTGCCGGCCGGCAGGACCTTGACGGCGACGTCCCTATCGAGGCGCGTGTCTTTCGCCCGATATACCTCGCCCATGCCCCCGGCGCCGATGGCGGAGACCACTTCATACGGACCGAGGCGGGTGCCGGGAGTGAGACTCATTTCAGTGGTTCGCCGAGACTCTCGATGTCGCCGAGGTCCTTCGCGCGCCCTGTTGCTCGTTTGTTGCGGATGAACGCCTCACGGCCGATCACATCCACAATGCGTGGACCGAATGGCGCTTGCGTGCGAGTCGGCCACGCTTCCGCAAATGTGAGGCCCGAGAGTTCGGTGAGGATGTCAACGCGAAGCGGCGGCAGCCCCATCTGGAACACGATGCCGGGATGACTGAAATCGTCGACAGAGACCTCGGACAGCGGCGCGCCGAATTGCGCCAGCGCACTCATGACCCGAGCCGCGTTCTCCGGGCTCGGCTCCACCCACACATCCAGGTCGCCGGTCGCCCGCGGCCGACCGTGAACGCCAAGCGCATAGGCGCCGACGATCAGAAACCGGACGCTATGGTCGGCGAACGCTTGCAACAGATCGAGGAAGTCCTGATTCATCGGGCCACTGGCCGTTGAGGCGCCATTGCGCCTGGCTGAGTTTCCAGACCTGCAATACCCGAAGATCCAATGGCAGCGCGGCCCAATACGCGGCGTCGGCTCGATCCTGCGCAGCCAATGACGGATAGACCCGCACCAGCATCCGGTCTCGACGAGCTTCGGCGGCGTCCATACGCAATTATCCCACGCATTGCGTTGCGATTGAGATGACTCATTTCTTCACCGGCGCGATCTTCCGCAAGTAGTCGAAGAAGTTGAACACGAACACGACCTTGTCTTGGACGACGCCGGTTTGCTCCCCGGCCGCAAGGGCCGCGAGCCGCTGGCCGTCAGGGTGAAGATCGTACGAAGAACTACCCCCGATCTCCCGGATGCTCGTCGGCGACCAGAGCTGTGGCCTGTCCGCGCGGAATGACTCGCCGACCACCGCGAACGGCGCGAACATGACCCTCCCGCCACTCGTGTACAGCAGTTCGGGCGCGGTGCGCGACCATCGGGGCCAGGTCCCGTAATCGGTCGAGATTCGCCACGGGCCGCCGGGGCCTGGGAACGGTCGCACATACACGTCATAAGTGCCGCCGCCGGCTTCGTTCGAAAAATACGCGATGAATCGGCCGTCTGGCGAAAACATCGGGCCGAACTCCGCCGCTGGCGTCGCCAGAAACGCCGTGGGTGTGCCGGGCGTCCAGCCCAGGGCCGCGTCGCCGTCCATCGGCAGAATCATCAGATCCCCGCTGGCTCTACCACCAGCCACTGTTGTGCCATCGCTCGCCACGAACACCAGAAACTTGCCACTCGGATGCCACGACATCGGTCGTTGATCGTCGGGGCTGTCGATGAGCCGCGTCACTTCGCCGGTGCCGTCGGCGTTCACCCAATAGAGATTGCGCGTGCCCCGCTTCGCCCGCTCGGACCCGAACACGATGCGCTTGCCATCGGGCGTCCAGATTGGAAGGGTATCGTCCCCCGAGTCGAAGGTCAGTTGCGTCAGCGTGTCGCGCGCCAGGTCGTACACCCAGATGTCGCGCTGCTTGCCGTCGTAGATGTCCAACGCCAGCTTCCGGCCGTCCGGCGAGAACCGCGGATACACCCACTCAGCCTTGGTGGCTCTCAGCACCGACGTCTTGCCGTCACGCGATAACCAGTCGATGGAATTGGACACGGTGGACGTCACTGCGCCAGGCACGTACGCCAGTGTGCCTTCGGCCGAGAAGGCCACCTGCGCACCACCCGAACTCGGAGACGACGTGAGGCCCTCAATCGCTGGCACAGCCGGGCCCGTCGTCTCGAGGCGAACCGGATCGAAGGGCACAGCGAAGAGTGTGCCCTGTTGCAGGTAGATGAGATGACCACTGGGCACATAGCGACCGTAGTAGGCGCCGCGCACGACGACCTTTGACGGCCCCGCCTGGGCCGACACGTCGGCGGACACTGGAGCGACGACGATGTTGGCCGCGTCGAAGCCGGTGGTGCCCGAGTGCTCCGTATAGAGCACCGCCTTGCCGCCCGGAAGCGCATCGGGCCAGCGTTGCGCGGTCGCACCCTGACTGAGTGTGCCGAAGGCCGCCGGCGTGCCGCCAGCCGCCGGAACGCGCAAGAGCGTGGTGTTGTTCCCGCTCGTGGGACTGAAGATAATCGTGTCGTTGTCGGCCCACGTGCCGCCGCGCCCGGTTTCGGCATCGCACAGATTGACGGCCGCACCGCCGGTGATCGAGATCTTCTTCAGCTTGCCGCCAGCAAAGAACCCGAGCCACTGGCCGTCCGGCGAAAAGAACGGGTAGTTCGCCCCCTCGGTGCCGGCGAGCGGCGCAGCCTGCAGGGCCTCGAGCTTGCGGATGAACAGCCGAGTCTGGGCCCCCTCCAGCGCGACAAACGCCAATGTCGATCCGTCAGGAGACAGCAGCGCCGCGGCGCCGCGGTCTGTCTGCAGCGACGCGTCGGCGCCGATGCTGGCGAGCAATCTTCGCGGCGCGGGCACGGGCGCGGCCGTCCATGGCGACCAGAGCACGAGCGCGGTAATGAGCGCGACCGCGAACAGCGCGGCGACGGCCCACGGCAGCGCGCGCGAGATCGTTGACGCCGGAAGGTCTGGCCCGGCGGCGAGCGCGGACGCCGCAGTCATCGTTGATCTGTCCGGCGCGCCCGCTTCGATCTTCGCGATCTCGACGCGCGCTTCGCCGATATCGCGCAGGCGCATCTTGATGTCGCGATCGAGACATCGTTCGAGCAACCGCCGCAGCCGGAGCGGCGTGTCTGACGGCAATGCGGCGTACTCCGGCGTATCGCGCAGCACCGACACCAGCGTGTCGCTGACATCGTCTCCTTTGAACGCGCGCTGGCCGGTCAGCATTTCGTACAGCACCACACCGAACGCCCAGATGTCCGCGCGCTTGTCGACGGCTTTGCCCTTCGCCTGCTCCGGCGACATGTACGCCGCCGTGCCGATGATCATGCCCATAGCGGTCGCGCGGGCCGTCATCGTCGGCGAGTTCTGCATCTCGACGCTCGACGCGCCGGCAGGTTCCATCGCCTTCGCTAATCCAAAATCGAGCACCTTCACCGTGCCGTCCGCGCGGACCTTGATGTTCGCGGGCTTCAGGTCGCGATGGACGATGCCCTGCTCATGCGCGACCTCGAGCGCGTCGGCGATTTGCCGAGCGATTGCGAGGGCGTCGGCCAGTGGGATTCCCGAGGTCGATCCGGATGGAGTCCGGGTCTTCAGACCCGGCGAACTTGCCGGGTCTAAAGACCCGGCCTCCGAAGATCGAATCAAATCCGACAGATCCCGCCCCTCGACGAGCTCCATCACGAGCGCATTCGATTCGATTCCGTAGATCGCGGCGATGTTCGGATGATTGAGCGACGCGAGCACCTGGGCTTCGCGCGAAAACCGCGCCAGACGATCTGGGTCGTTGGCCACGGCCGGCAGCAAAACTTTGATCGCGACGTCGCGATTGAGCTTCGCGTCATGGGCGCGATACACCTCGCCCATGCCTCCCGCCCCGAGGGGTGTGAGGATTTCGTAGGGGCCGAGACGGGCGCCAGGAGCGAGTGGAGGGGGCAGCAGTGGGCGGAATCTTAGCCTGAATCTAATGCCGGCGTCAGGGTTGCTTCATACCGGGAGTATCGAGGCAAAATGCATTACGTGGGCGAGGGCGGCGCGCTGATTCATTGCGCGCCTTCCGAACTCACAATCGTCGGCTGTGTTGGCATAACACCCAAAGTACGATATCAATCCGATTTCCGGTGACCCCAACATGACCACCTCGAGAAAGCTGTGGCTCGGCTTCGGCACCCTGACGGCGCTGCTGGTGTTGTTTAGCGCGAGCGTCACCTTCCGCCTGCAGTCCGTCCAACACAACGTGCGGGAGCAGGCCGACGTCGCACGACCGCGCACCGCGGCCGCGCGGGAGTTGAAGATCGACGTCATCGAGTACGCCCTCGCCATTCGGACTTTTCTCTCGCACCAGGACTCACGCTTCCTGGATGCGGCGGCGAACAGCACGGCCGACGCCGAACGGCATCTGGCAAACTACCGGCGTCTGGCAGCTACCGACAGGCAACGCGAACTCGCGGACCGCTTCGCCGCGTTGTGGCAGGACTACCAGCGGTTCGCGCAATCCCTGGTCGGCGCCAAAGACGGCGTCCTCCAGGCAGACGATTCGCAGCGGCTGGCGAACCTCGGTGCGACGCTCGAAAGTTTCCTCGATGATGAAGTGGAGGCGGATGCTGTCGCGAGCTTCGACGGCCGTCGTGATGCGACGTTCCGGAGCCTCAGCAGCGTCACGGGGCTGGTGCTGCTGTTCATGGCGGTGGGCGCGGCCCTCGCCGCCGCCGTCGGCGCAATGGTCGGGCGAGGCATTCTCCAGTCTGAACGATCGCTGCGAGAGAGCAGGGATTTCCTGCGCACCACCCTCGGCAGCATCGGCGATGCCGTGATCACGACCGATGCCGGCGGCCTCGTCACGTACCTGAACCCTGTCGCCAGCAATTTGACGCAGTGGGACGCGGACGAGGCGTGCGGCCAGCCGCTGCCCACCGTGTTCAATATCGTCAAGGAGCGCACCCGGGAACCCGTCGAGGATCGCGTGACGCAGGTCTTGACGTCCGGGCAGGTCGTCGGGTTGCCGCACCATACCGTCCTCGTGGGAAAACACGGCGCTGAGACGCCGATCGACGACAGCGCCGCGCCAATTCGCGACGAACACGACGGCGTGAACGGTGTCGTTCTGGTATTCCGCGACATTACCGACCGCCGGCAAGCGGAGCGTGCCCAAGCCGAGGCCGCCCGGCTCGCCGCGCTGCGCGCCGATATCAGCGGTGCCCTCGCTCTCAGCCAGGACCTGCGGAGCGCGCTCCAACAATGTGCGGAGGCCCTGGTCACTCGTCTTGATTTGGCA
>JBKJTD010000327.1:0-4781 GCA_046590915.1 Vicinamibacterales bacterium | reverse complement strand
AGAACAATTTGAGCAGCGGATTCAGCAGCCGTCGCATCGTCCGCAGGAATCCGCGGTGGGTGGCGTAGATCGTATCGTCTTCAAACGCGAAGTTGGGGGGGGCTGCGGCGACCGGTCGACGACGCCGGAACTGGTTCACGAGATCGGAGCGCACACCCTTGGGGTCGAGGAACTGTTCTAACTTTACTTTCGCGAGTTCCTGGACTTCGGCTTCCGTGTAATCCACGCCGCGCTTTTCGCGGACCCGCGCGCGAATCTGCCGCATGATCGCCTCGACGTCAACGGCGTCGGCTCTGACTTGCAAATCACTCATAACGTCACACCCTGATCCTTCGGCCGTGGGTTACTGCCACGGCCCATAAATGATCGCGGCCGCCATGCCCGTCCAGAGAAGGACGCACACGAAGATCGGCCTGTCCGACAACAACGTTTCGGACGGATTGGCTCCGCCGGCGCGTTGGTGAATGAGAAAGAGATACCGGAACAACCCGTACAACGGGAAGGGCAGCGTAAAGAGGAGGCGATCGGTGCCGAACTTCGCGACCGTCTCCGGACTGATCGTGTAGAACGCATAGGACACCAGGGTGGCTGCAGCCACGATGGTGATCATCTGGTCGAGCAGGCCCGTGGAGTAGTCCGCCAGAATCGGGCGATGGGGTGTGCCGCCGTCGGCAAGCGTGGCGATTTCTCCGCGGCGTTTCCCAAGCGCGAGGAACAACGCGCCAAGCAGCGTCACCACAAGCAGCCAGTGGCTGATCGCCACAGTGAGGACCGCGGCACCACCGGCTGCGCGCAGCACGAAGCCTGCGGCGATCGTCAGCACGTCGAGAATGACGAGGTGTTTCAGACTTACTGAATACAGTGTCAGCAAGCTCACATAGCCGAGTGCAATCCATCCGAAGGTCGGCTCAAGCCACCAGGCGAGCAGAAGCGCGCCGATCGTCAGCACGCCGGCCGCTGAGAGTGCCAAGGTCGGCGGGAGTTCACCTGCCGCGATGGGCCGTTGTGATTTGGTGGGGTGAAGCCGGTCCGCGTCCCGGTCGCGCACGTCGTTGACCAGATACACCACGCCCGACAAGGCGCAAAACACCACAAACGCCAGGCTCGCCGTGAGCACCGACGCCGGATCGAGCAACTTTTCGCCGAAGATGAGGCCCGCGAAGAGAATGAGATTCTTTGTCCACTGCGCGGGACGCAGTGAAACCAACAGGGCCACACCCAGCGGACGGGTGAAGGCGGACATACCTTTCGAGGGAAGCGGGCGTGTCCCGATGACACGCCCGTCTGCCGACTCGATGTTTTCCGCCTAGGAGAAACTCTTGAGCGCGTCCTGCTCGACGTCGAACGTCCCGGACACCGTGAGCAGTTTCGTGATCATCAAGAGGTCCGTGATCCGCTTTGTCAGATTGACCAGTTTGAGCTGACCCCCCTGCCGGCTGACCGTGGTGTAGGTGCGGACGATTTCGCCCAGACCCGCGCTGTCGATGTACGGGACATCGGCGAGATTCAACAGAATCCGTTTCTTGTTTTGGAGGATGAGCGAGTTGATCTTGTCCTTGAGGACCTCATCACCTTCACCGAGCGTAACTTTGCCCTTGAGGTCGAGAATCATGACCTCGCCTACCTGTCGCTCTTGAATCTGCATGCCTACTCCTCTGCACTCCCGCACTGGGCCTCGGCCCTGCACGGCGTGATACCGGGGGAAATTTCAAGCAGTAGTGTAGTGGGTCAGGGGTTCCCGGTCTACATAAAGCCGGGAACCCCGCTCCACTATTCGACGTCCCGACGCTGCTTTTTGCGGGACCGTTTGCGGGCGAGTGCTTGTTTGACGCGACGTTTGTCGCCCGGCTTCAGGTAAAAGGAGTGCTTTTTGATGTCCTTGATGATGTCTTCCTGCTGCACTTTTCGTTTAAAGCGACGCAGGGCACTTTCAATGGACTCGCCATCCTGGATTCTCACTTCTGCCATAGCTGAACACCCCCTTCCCGACTGGATTTGCTGGCCCTGTCCGGACTCAACCCGGGCGGGCAACACGTTAGGGTATCACGTAGAATCGGCAGTTCATGCGGTTGCTCATCGTCGGCAGCGGAGGGCGGGAACACACAATGGCCTGGCGGCTGGCCCAGGATCCCGGGGTGACGGACGTGATTTGTGTGCCGGGAAACCCGGGAATCGCCCAAGTGGCCCGGTGCGTGCCGGGCAGCGTGACCGAGCCCGAGGCGCTCCTGGCTCTGATTCTCAAGGAACAAATCGACCTCACCGTGGTCGGCCCGGAAGCGGCGCTCGATGCCGGACTGGCAGACCTTCTGCGGTCCAAGGGACACCCCGTCGTGGGACCGCTCAAAATGGCCGCAGCCCTCGAAACATCCAAGGTTTTCGCGAAAAACCTCATGGCCAAGACAGGGATCCCGACTGCAAGATTTGTGTCCTGCAACACCCTTGAGGCCGCGCTGGAGGCGGTTGCCGGGCCCACGTTTGGCTTCCCGGTGGTCGTCAAAGCCGACGGACTGGCCGGCGGCAAGGGGGTCGTGATCGCCGGCACCCCAGAGGAAGCCGAAGCCGCCGTTCGGGCCGCGATCGTGGAACGCCAGTTTGGTGACGCCGGGGCCACACTCGTTATTGAGGAGTGCCTGACCGGGCCGGAAGTGTCATTTTTTGTATTGGCCGACGGTCGTCAGGCGATTTCGCTGGGAAGCGCCCAGGACCACAAACGGGTGTTCGACGATGACCAGGGACCCAATACGGGTGGGATGGGCGCGTTTGCTCCAAGTCCGCTGATGACGCCCGGCCTGGAGGCCGAGGTCATGCGCACGATCGTGCAGCCGGTGATCGACGCGCTCGACGCCGACGGGGGCTACCGTGGCTTTTTGTATGTCAGCCTCATGTTGACCCCTGAAGGACCGAAGGTCATTGAATTCAACGTGCGATTCGGCGACCCCGAAACACAGGTGGTCTGGCCGTTGCTATCGGGCAACCTGACGGAGATCCTCCTGGCGGCCGCCCGCGGAGACCTCGGCGACCACGTGGTGACGCCGGCAGTCGGCGCGTGTGTCGGCGTGGTCCTTGCCGCCGCGGGGTATCCAGCCAAGCCGGCGAGCGGGCACGTGATCACCGGCGCGGACAACGACCATGGCCCGGACGTGACCGTGTTTCACGCGGGGACTTCCGAAAAAAACGGCCACCTCGTCACCGCCGGCGGGCGGGTGTTGACTGTAGTCGGCCGGGGCGCCACTCATGCCGACGCGATGCAGAAGGCCTACGCCGCCGTTGCGAAGATCTGGTTTGACGGAATGCAGTACCGCCGCGACATTGGCCGAAAGGCCCTCGGATCGCACCTTTAGCCTTTCACCTTTCCCGTTTAGCCTTTAATCTTCCTAGTCATGTCACTCGATGTACTTATCCTCATGGGTTCCGATTCCGACGCCGAAGTCATGTCTGCGGCGGGTGTGGCGTTGGACGAGTTCGGTCTGACGTGGGAGATGACCGTTGCCTCTGCGCACCGATCGCCTGCGCGGGTCCTGCGACTGATTGATGACGCCCACACGCGTGGAGTGAAGGTGTTTATTGTCGGCGCAGGCGCAGCCGCACATCTGGCCGGCGTCGTCGCGGCGCACACGCCGCGGCCGGTGGTGGGTGTGCCGATCGATTCGTCGGCGCTCAAGGGCATGGACGCGCTGCTCTCGACCGTGCAGATGCCGCCGGGAGTGCCCGTGGCGACCGTCGCGATCGGCAAACCCGGCGCGACCAATGCCGGCGTGCTTGCGGCGCAGATGATTGCGCTCGGTGATCCGGCCATGGCCGAGAAGGTCACCGCATACAAGGCGGGCCTGGAAGCCAAAGTCGAAGCCGCCGCCGCGCGTCTGGCGGCAAAAAAGGCCTGATTTTCACGGGGAGGGCCGAGCTTCGCGTTCGACCAGCAGCTGCCCACAGGCCGCGCGGATGTCGCGGCCGCGGCTCTTGCGCACCGACACGGTGATGCCGTGGTCGGCCAGAATTTTTGCGAACGTGTTCACGCGTATGTCTGAAGGACGCGTGAATGGAATGCCTTCGGCTTCGTTGAGCGGAAGCAGGTTCACTTTGCCCTGAATGCCGTCGAGCAATCGGGCGAGCCTTCGCGCATCCTCCGGGGTGTCGTTCACTTCGTTGAGCAGCACGTATTCGAAGGTGATCCGCCCACGCCGCCGGAGCGGAAAGGTGCGGCACGCCTCCATCAATTGTTCGAGTGAATACTTGCGATTGATGGGGACGAGCGCATTGCGCTGCTCGTCGGTCGTCGCGTGCAGGGAGATCGCCAGGTTCGGCATGATCGGCTCCAACGCGAGCCGTTCGATCGCCGGCACCAGGCCGACCGTCGAGAGCGTGACCCTG
The DNA here is from genome assembly GCA_046590915.1 of Vicinamibacterales bacterium. Taxonomy (GTDB): domain Bacteria; phylum Acidobacteriota; class Vicinamibacteria; order Vicinamibacterales; family SCN-69-37; genus SYFT01. The sequence continues at coordinate 413 of JBKJTD010000327.1, read as the reverse complement.
CGCGCCGCCACCGCCAGGCCCTGCTCGTCGGAAATCATCCGCAGCGCCTTCATCGTTGCGTCGTAGTTGTGGAGCGGTTCGCCCATCCCCATCAGCACGATGTTGAAGGCGGAGGTGCGTAGGCCCGTCTCGCGAGCCAGCACCCGGACCTGGCCGGCGATTTCTCCGGCAGTCAGGTTCCGGACCAGACCCATCTTGCCCGTCAGGCAAAATCCGCAGGCCATCGCGCACCCGACCTGGGTGGAGACGCAGAACGTCTGATTGGGCGTGTCCGGGATGTAGACCGCTTCAATGCGGCGGCCGTCAGCCAGCTTCAGGAGAAATTTGGTGGTGCCGTCCGATGACACCTGTTTGGTTTCCAGCGTCGGCTCGGATACGGTGGCGTTGGCGGTCAGGTGGGCGCGAACCGAGGC
>JBKJTD010000418.1:0-5335 GCA_046590915.1 Vicinamibacterales bacterium | reverse complement strand
GGTCTACGGCACGGGCGACACCCAGGTCACCGCGCTCGACGGCGTGTCGGTGGAGTTCCGCACCGGCGAGTACACCGCGATCATGGGGCCGTCAGGATCGGGGAAGTCGACGCTGATGCACTGCGTCGCGAGCCTCGACACCCTGACGTCTGGCCAGGTCTACGTCGGCGAGACCGACCTGAGCACCCTCGACGACAAGCACCTGACGCTGCTGCGACGCGACAAGATCGGCTTCGTGTTCCAGGCGTTCAACCTCGTTCCGACGCTCACGGCCCTGGAGAACATCACCCTGCCCGGTCTGCTCGCCGGCCGCGAGGCTGACCAGGCGTGGCTCGACGAGGTCATCACCACCGTCGGCCTGCGCGACCGCCTCTCCCACCGGCCGAGCGAGCTCTCGGGCGGCCAGCAGCAGCGCGTGGCCGTCGCAAGGGCCCTCGCCGCACGGCCCGATGTCATCGTCGCCGACGAGCCCACCGGCAACCTCGACTCGAAGAACGGCGAGGCGGTCATGTCGCTCCTCAACGAACTGCACAAGGAAGGCGCAACCATCTGCATGGTCACGCACGATCCCCGCTATGCGCGTGGCGCCGAGCGTTCCATCCACCTCTTTGACGGCCGTGTCGTTGAAGAAGACGCCGCCCGGACAGGTCAGAAGGACCTCGAGGAGAGCGGCTTCCATGTCGGTCACTGAGGTCATCGGAATGCACACAGTACTTGACGCCCCGCAGACCATCACGCCAGCACCAGCGGCTTCCGCCGACCTGCACGTCCTGGTGTCCCCAGACCAGTACGATGTGTTCGAACGCGCCCGGCAGTTGCTCGCAGAGGCCGGAATTTCCCTGGTCACGGCCCCTGTTGCGCCCGCCCCGGCGCCGCCCGACTTTGAAGCGATGCGCCTGCGCGAAGTCGAAGGCCAACTCGTCAGGACGGCGATACAAAAGGCCAAAGGCAACGTGAGCCGCGCGGCACGCGCACTCGGCCTCTCTCGGTCGGCACTCTATCGACGGCTTGAACGTCACGGGCTGACGACCAACGGGGACCAGATGCGCTGAGGTCCAGGGTCCGACAGGGCTTGTCCGCCGTAGCCTTGGCGCAGGCGGGTCCACGGTCCAGGGTTCGGCCACCTACGCCACCTACCCCACTGCTTCCCGCTGGCGGGTATCCTAGTGTGAATGGATAGCTTCAGCACGCTGCTGACTCAGGGCGCCGACTGGCGCACCACCACCAATGTGATTTGGGCATGGCTGCTGACGAGCGGCCTGCGCGTGCTGCTGATACTGGCGCTGGCGTGGGGGCTGCTCCGAGCGGTGCGCACCCTGTTGAACCGCTTCGAGCGTCACGTGTACACGAAGGCTGGCCCCGGCGCATTCGAGCACGCGAAGCGCACCAAGACCCTCAGCGACCTGCTGCAAAACGTCGCCAGCCTCTCCATCGTGGTCATTGCGGCGCTCACCGTCCTGCAGGAGCTGCAGGTCAACATCATGCCGATCCTCACCGGTGCCGGCATCCTCGGCCTGGCCGTCGGCTTCGGCGCGCAGACACTGGTCAAGGACGTCATCAGCGGGTTCTTTCTGATTCTTGAAAATCAGGTACGGGTCGGCGACGTGGCCAAGATCAATGGCACGGGCGGACAGGTCGAAGCCATCAATCTGCGCACCATCGTGCTGCGCGATCAGGCCGGCACCGTACACGTCTTCCCCTGCGGAGGCGTCACCACGATCGCGAATCTGTCAAAAGACTATTCGTATGCGCTGTTGGACGTCTCGGTGCCGCACAAACACGACATCGATGAGGTCATCACGATCCTCGAGCATACGGCGGACGCGTTGCGCGCCATTCCGGAATTCGGAGCGCAGATTCTCGCGCCACTCGACGTGATTGGCGTGGAAAGCCTCTCGCCGACGACCGTGACGATCCGCGTGCGACTCAGAACGCTGCCGCTGCGTCAGTGGGACGTGGCGAGTGAATATCGGCGACGACTCAAGCGGGCGTTTGAAGCCGCAGAGATTGTGCCGGCCGTCACCGGCATGGCGCGCCAGTAATCAGTAAGCGGACTTCACCGGAGCCGGTGGCGGCGAGGACGCCGCGACTTCGCCGCCTCGAAGCTGCTGCACGATCTTGACCCCGGCACTCGCGCCGACCCGGGTCGCACCCGCGGCGACCATGGCCTTGAGCCCTTCAAGATCACGCACACCGCCTGCGGCTTTGACGCCCATCTCCGCGCCCACCACGCGACGCATCAGAGCGACATCGGCCACGGTCGCGCCGCCTGGACCAAAGCCGGTGGACGTCTTCACGTAATCGGCGCCGGCAGCCTTGGCCAGCGTACACGCCGTCACCTTCTCATCGTCGGTCAGAAACGCCGCTTCGATGATGACCTTGCTGAGCACACCCGCTTCCCGGCACGCCTGGGCCACGGCCTCGATGTCGCGCTCCACAAGCCGGACGTCGCCAGACTTCAAGGCGCCGACGTTGATGACCATGTCCACTTCGCGCGCCCCGTCGAAAATCACCCGGCGGGTCTCGTAGTTCTTGACGTCCGGCGTGGTGGCTCCCAGCGGAAAACCGACGACGGTGCACACGCCGACGTTTGTGTGGCGCAGCTGAGATGCGCAGTAGGCCACCCATGTCGGGTTGACGCACACGGTTGCAAACTTGAACTCGGCAGCTTCGCGACACAACTTCTCGAGTTCCTGACGGGTGGCGTCCGGCTTGAGCAACGTGTGATCGATCAGGCCGGAGACGCCGTCTGGCGCACCGCCGGTCGCGTGCAAGCCGAGCCGCGCGGCGCCAGCGTCGAGCACACCTTGCAGCCGGGTCGGACAGCAGTCCTCATTTACCGAGTGGCACCCGCACCGCACGGCGGGCCGGCGCGAGGCCGCGAGGACCTCTTCGGCAATGATGGCAATCAGCCGCGACAGGTCGACCGTCTGGGTATCCATCTCAGAATCGTTCCTCAAGGCGCCGGACCTTCATCAGGCGGCGCAGGTAGCGCGCCTCTGTGGTTGGGGTGCTCAGCCAGGTATCCACGATCGCCAGCGCTGTCGCGTTGTCGATGAGCGTGGAGCCAAGCGCAAGCACGTTGGCGCCGTTGTGCTCACGCGCGTATCGCGCGAGTGTCACGTTCAGGCACATCGCCGCGCGGATGCCTCGCACTTTGTTCGCGGCAATGGTGGAGCCAAGGCCGGCGCCGTCAATGACGATGCCCGCGTCGGCTTCCTGCCGAGCCACCGCCTTCGCCACTGCGGCAGCGATGTCGGGATAGTCCACCGCATCGGTCGTGTGCGTGCCGACATCCTCCACCGCGATGGCCGCCCCACGCAGATGTGCGACGATTGCCGCCTTCATCGCCAGTCCGGTGTGGTCACTGCCGATCACGACGCGCCGCACGGGGGTCACCGGGGCGAGGTCGTTCGGAATCGACGGGTCCACAGAGCCGACCGGCACCACGACGATGCGTCGTTCACGCAGCGTATCGGCCGCCAGCGGCGTGATGTGCCCCTTCGCCTCCAGCTCGACTGTTGTGCCGGGCTCAATTTGCCTGGCATCACTCTCGCTGATGATGGAGAACCGGCGCACCGCCACTAGTCGGCTCCTTCCACCACACCGATGTAGGGCAAGTTCCTGAACTCCTCATCAAAGTCGAGGCCGTAGCCCACCACGAACTTGTCTTCGATCGTGAACCCGACGTAGTCGACCCGCACCTCAACCTTGCGGCGTGACGGTTTACTCAGCAGGCACGCCGTCTTGAGCGTCGCCGGCTTGCGCGTCTTGAAGACGTCCTGCAGATGCTTCAGCGTGAGACCGGTGTCCACGATGTCCTCGATGATGACGACGTAGCGACCGTCGATGGGATGCCCAAGGTCCTTCAACATCTGCACCTGCCCCGTGCTCGACGTGCCGGCGTAACTTTTGACGACGATGAAGTCGCAGGTGACGCGGCCGCCCACTACGCGAATCAGGTCGGCGAGAAACATGAATGCGCCCTTGAGCACACACACCAGATGGACGGGCGTGTCGCAGCCGGCATCGCGGCGGATTTCGGCACCCAGCGCGCTGATGCGCTCGGCAAGCGACTGCTGACTGATGAACTCGTTGACCCGGCTCACTTCTGACTCCTGACCGCCGCACTGACCTTGCCGGCCATCTCACGTGCCTCGCGCAACACATCGTCACGATGGAGTGACACCACTTTGCCCTGCCGCATCAGCACCCGGCCATGCACAATCGTCGTTCGGACATCGGTGCCCCGGGTGACGTAGACGAGGTGGGACAGCGGGTCAAAGAGCGGCGTCTGACGGGCGGAGTCCACAGAGACGGTGATCACGTCCGCCAGTTTACCGGCTTCAAGCGATCCGATCTGGTCGCCCAGCCCCAGCGCCTCGGCCCCGCGTCGGGTCGCCAGTTCGAGCGCCTGACGTGCCGGAAGCGCGCGTGGGTCCCCCGTCGCGTGTTTGTGGAGCAGCGCGGCCGTGCGCATCGCCTCGAACATGTCGAGGTCGTTGTTGCTGGCCGCGCCATCAGTCCCAAGGCCGGCGGCGGCTCCTTGTGCCAGCCATGCCGTGACCGGCGCCGTGCCGCTGGCCAGCTTCATGTTGCTTTCGGGGTTGTGGGCCAGCCCCACCTTTCGGGCCGCCAGCATCGCGATGTCGGCCTCATCCACCCAGATAGCGTGCGCCGCGAGCGAGCGGCCGTTCCACACGCCCAGCCCGTCGAGAAACATCGCCGGACTCTGTTTGAACTGGTCGGCAATCATGCCGACCTCAGCCTTGGTCTCGGCCAGATGAATCAGCAGGGGGACGTTGTATTTGTTGGCGAGCGCACGCGCGGCCTGCAGCGTCTCCGGTGTCAGCGTGTACGGTGCGTGTGGCGCCACGGCGGGTGTGATCAACGCGTGACCGGCAAACTCCTTGAGGAACGTCTCGGTCCGGGCGAGCGCGTCTTCGGGCGTCGGTGCATCGGCGACGGGGAAACGGATGATTGTCTGGCCGAGCACGCCGCGCAGCCCCGCGTCGGCGGCCGCCCGTGCGATCTCCTCCTCGAAGTAGTACATGTCGGCGAAGGTCGTGGTGCCCGACTCAATCATTTCAAGCGCCGCGAGCCTCGTGCCGATGCGCACAAACTCCGGCGAGACCGTCGCCTTCTCCGCCGGGAAGATGTACTGGTTGAGCCAGTCCATCAGCGCCATGTCGTCGGCCAAGCCTCGATACAACACCATCGGCGCATGACCGTGTGTGTTGATGAGGCCCGGCAGCACAATCTGCCCGCGCGCGTCCACACGCTCCGCGCCCGCATACTGATCGCCAATCTCCGCCGCCGATCCGACGGCGACGAT
>JBKJTD010000394.1:0-8611 GCA_046590915.1 Vicinamibacterales bacterium | reverse complement strand
CCATCCACGCGCGGTCGGCGGGCATGCCGACGTCAGAACGGCTCGCCGGCAGCGCCGGCCAGATGTGCTTGAGAAATTCGGTTTCCGACACGGCCTGCGCCGCGAGTGTGTGGCGATCGCCGGCGGCCAGCGCGTGGAGGAACGCGTTGACCGCTGCGTCTTTGGATGCGTAGCTCGGCGTCAGCGGAACGGGATCGGTCCCCCGACTGCACGCCGAAGCGCCGGCGAGAACCAGCAGCAAGAAAACCCCCGGGATGGCCTGGTGGCCACCCCGGGTGATTTGTGCATACATGCCGCGCATCATCGTCCGTAGAAGGTCCAACCGCGCGTCCAATCGCTCGCAAGGTCCGGACCAAGTGCGCCGCGGAACAGCGCCATTTCGAAGAAGCCATCGTTGGGCGGAATCGCGGGTGTCAGCGTCAAGGCCGGTGAGCCGGGCAGTGGACGCCAGTCGGGAGCGGTTCGGCTGAACGGGGCCACCAGCATCGGGTCCACACCCTCTGCCACTGTGCCTGCGGCGGCGGTTCGCAACGCGGCAGACTGGGCCGACGAACCCCAGAAGCCGGTGCCACCGGACCCGGTCTGGAAGATCAGGCCGTGCGTCACCGACAGTGTGCCATTCGCAATAAGCGGAAGCGCCGCCGCATCACGCGCGTCGATGCCGCGATCCTTGAAGCCCATCACGACGAAGTTCCGGATGATGCCGGCGGTGCCGACACGCAACCGCATGCCGTTGGTGCTCTCGGGACCAAACTCCTGCGTGGGGTCGCCGACAAGCGTCACGTTGTACAGCGTCGGTGCCGACCGCGGCAGCAGGTTGTGATTGTTGCCGTTGTTGTCGGCTTCAATACCCTGGTCGGTGTCGTCGCCCCTCTGCTGCACCACCGCAAACTGCACACGTCCGTTCCAGCCAAACGTCCAGTCGATACTGTCGTCGCCGATATGGGTGAGGACCACACGTTTGATGTCCACGGATCCTCCGAACATCTCGATCCCGTCATCCTTGTTCCATGACACCTGGATGTTTTCGACGATGGTGCCGCGTCCGACGCCCTGGAACGCGATGCCGTTCAGTTCGTTGTCGGGGCTGAATTCGATGCCGGCGAACTCGACACGCAGGTAGCGCAGAATGCCTGAGTTGTCGTTGGGATCGGTGCCGCCGTAGATCCCGGTCTGGCCTTCACCGATGCCAAGGCCGCCGGGAAGGTTGAGGGGGGCGCGCCCGTTGATGATGAGGCCGCCCCAGTCGCCGCGAAACCGCGCGCCGACCGGCTGGTCGGAAGTCATGACAATCGGTGCGGTTGCCGTGCCGTTCGCAATGATGCGTGCGCCGCGTTCGATGACCAGCGCTGCGCGGGTCGCCGTTTCACCGATGACCCGGGTGCCAGCCTGAATGGTCAGCGTGGCGGCAGAGGTGCCGTCGGCCGCGCCGATGAACACCGCGCCGCGGAGCACCCAATACGTATCGCTGGTCAACGAGACGTTGGAGGTGAACCGGCCGCGGAGCACGCGGACGGGTTTGTCGATGCCCGGCACGGTCACCGGGTTGCCAATCTGACCGGCACTCTGCGTGTGCACCGGCTGGGGAGCGACGGTGGCGGCCACCACGGCGGCTCCGACCACTACCAGGATTCTGAACATGTTCTTCATCGTGAATATCTCCTGCACGTCGCTGCGTTAAAAAGCCGAGAAGCCAATCTGGAACGCATAGGTGCGGCCCAGCTTGTACTCACGGTGGGTCTGTGGCCCCTGGAGGAAGCGCACGGCGGTGTCCGTCAGGTTCTCCGCCGAAAAGCGCATGGTGAACTTGCCGATGCGGCGCGACACGGCGAGGTCGACGGTCTGGCGACCTTCCTCGAAAATGTCGGGCAGCCCGAGGGAGCCAACTTCAGCGATTCGTTCGCTGAAGCTGTTGAGCAGGAGACGCACGGTGAAGATCGGCAGCCGGGCGTCCACCATGCCATTGACGATGTGCTTCGAGGTGCCCGACAGGGCACGCTCGAGCGAGGTCAACACGTTGGTCTGCGACGCAGCGAGCTCAATCGTTGAATCGACAAACGTGTAGTTGGCTCCGATGAGGAGCATCTCGGTCAGTCGCTTGCGCGCTTCAAGCTCGACGCCGAAGTTGCGTGCCGACTTTGCGTTGGTGAACGACGTGCGGAGCTGCGCCGTCGGCTCGACGAACCGTTCGATCGGGCTGTCGAAACGCTTGAAGAACACGCCAGCCGACACGACCTCTTCGACATCACCGAACCACTCGTAACGCGCGTCATAGTTCTGGATGAGCGACCGTTCGAGGTCGGGGTTGCCGATGACCGCACGGCCACCGACGATGTCGGTGAACTCGAAGGGGGCCAGTTCACGGAACTCAGGGCGATTGACCGTCTGGCTGAAGCTCAACCGGAGGTTCTGATTCTGGCGCGTCGCATACACCAGGTTGAGCGCCGGGAAGAAGTCGGTGGACTCGATCTGGCCGGTGACGACCTCCTGGCTGCCGAAGACGTCCGAGCCGAAGAGGTCAAACGTGTTGACCGTTTGTTTGTAGTGCTCGACGCGGGCACCGCCCACCAGCCGCAGTCTCGCGCTGAGCGACAGGTCGAGCATCGCGTAGCCCGCGAGCACGGTCTGCTCGGCGTCGTACGAGTCGGTGGTGCGGGTTTCCTCTCGCAACTCGTAGCGGGTGCCAATATTGGCGGGCGCAAAAATGTTCTCGGGCGACTGCGTCAAATCAAAACGGACGACGTTGAGAGGAATGAAGCGGAAGCGGCGCGAGTCGAAGTCGCGTTCGCGCTGGCTGTAACTCGTGCCCAACTTGAGCATGGCCGGCAGGCCCTGCCGACCCGCAAACAGCGTGCTCCAGTTGCCGGCGACCTCAGTGGCATCCTCTTCGAGCTCGTTGAACATGCGCAGGCCGCTCTGCGATTCGTCGGCGAGGAACCAGGAGGTGCCGATCTGCTGATACAGGGTTTCGCGGATGTCCGGTTCGTTGCGCTGCGAACGTGACACGGTGGCACGCCAGTCCACGCGGCTGTTGGAGACCGACGGGAAGAAGTGCTCGCCCGTCAGCTGACCACTGCGAAGTTCCTCTTCGAGCCAGAGCAGGCGGGAGTTGCGCAGATTACGCGCTGCATCGTCGTTAAAGCCTTCGAACGTGCGGGTTTCGCGTTTGCCGCGGTTGGTGGAGAACCCCTGGAAGGCCAGCCGGTGATTGGGCGACACCTGATAGCCGAGGTTCATCAGGCCAGACAACGCACCGGTCGTCGACCCGGCGCGGTAGTCGTAGGTGGAGAATGGGGTCAGCACGCCGCCGTCGGTTGAGTAGTAGACCTGTGCTTCTTCCCGGTAATCCGAGGAGTAGGACTGGTTCAGGCTGGCCGACACGCCGAGTTTGCCGAAGCGGTTGCCAAACGCCATGCTGAAACCTTGGTTGGCTCGGCCGTCAACGGATTCGGGCGACCAGCTGTTGGGCAACGATTCCGCGTAGCGTTCAAGGTCGGCCGGCAGTTCACCGACTTCGGGGGTGTAGATGCCGCCGCGGACCAGACGCGTCGCCGGGAACAGAGACGAGAGCGCCCGGTTGCTGTTCTTGAGTCCGAGGTAGTCGCGGTCGCCCGACTTGTGGTCGAGCACCGTCTGCCCCCACACGAGGCTGTTGCCACCCAGCGTGTAGGACACGTCGAAAGTGGGCCGACTCGGCAACTTCGACATGTTGATTTCGATCAACCCCCCGGCAAACTCCGCCGAGCGGTCGGGTGAGAAGGACTTCACGACCTGCACGTTGTCCATCAGGCTCGACGGGAACATGTCGAGCGCGACCACCTTGCGGTCTGGTTCCGTGGAGGGAAGGACTGCGCCGCTGAGCGTGGTGTTGCTGTAGCGTTCACCGAGGCCGCGCACAAACACGAACTGGTTGTCCACGACCGAGAGACCGGTCACGCGCTGAAGCGCCGAGGCCGCATTGCCGTCGGCGTTGGCCTTCATTTCCTGACCACCCATGTTGTCGTTAATCGTCGTCGCCCGGCGGCGTTCCAGCAGCTGCGTGGCCGCGCTTGAGGAGGTGGCCTCATTGGTGGCTTGACCGGTCACGGTGACCTGTTCCGAGAAACCAGCCAGTGCCAGCGTCACGTCGAGTGTCTGTGCGACCGCGCTGTTCAGATCCACCGACACCACGCGTTCCGTAAAGCCGGAGAGTGCGACCTTGACCTGATGTTTGCCCAGTGGCAGATTCAGCGTGTACCGGCCGTCCATGTCGGTGACTGTCACCCGCGAGGTGCCGACCGCTTCGACAATGACGCCCGGGAGCGGCGAGGCGTTAATGGCATCAAGTACCCGACCGACAACCCGCCCTTGATGGGCAGCCTGGGCGTTGAGGCCGAGGGCGCTCGCTGCCACAAGGGTCAGCATGAGTGCCACGCGACAGAACATCTTCATGAGTCATCCTTCCAAATCACACGCCGCATCTGCAGCGATGTCGTAACAGGACTGAGCGTATGGAGGGCCTGTGATCGAGAGGCAACGCGGCTGTTACAGGCGAGTTAAGTGTGGGTGGCGTGGGTGGCGTGGGTGGGGTGACGGATGTTGCAGGGATTTAACATTAACGTCGCCTTGCGGAAACATTGCGGTTGCATCGTTGACGACGATGTAACGTCGTGGTGACGTTGAGGCAACGGATGCCGATCAGACAGGGGGCAGTGTGGCGGGATTTGTAACGTGGGTGTCAGCAATATTGGTCGCGGGGATGCCGGCAATGGCGGCCGCACAGGCGACAGGACAACCGCCGGCGGCCCCGGCCGCGGCACCGGCGCCGTTTACGCCGTCAATCAAAGTCGGCGTCACGATTTTTGCCGACTACACGATCACCGAGACGCCGAAGGCCACCGATGCCAATGGCGAAAGAATCACAGCGAACGCGTTCAATGTGGGGCGCAGCTACATCAACGTCACCGGTGCGGTGACGCCGCGGATCACGTTCCGCGTCACTCCGGACATCGCACGGGCGACCGACGGCAGCCTGTCGGGTTCACAAATATTCCGATTGAAATACGCCTACTTCGATGTGGCGCTGCCGCACCGGACGAGCGTGAGGTTTGGCATGCAGCAGACGCCCTTCATCGACGGGCAGGAAAGTGTCTATCGGTACCGCTTTCAGGGAACGTCGTTTGCGGAACGTGACGGCGGACTCTCATCGTCTGACCTCGGCGTCACTGTGCGTACGGCGCTTGGCGCGTATGGCGATGTGCATGTGGGCATCTACAACGGCGAGGGGTACACCCGCGCCGAGGTGAACGATCAAAAAGCCCTGATGGCCCGTGTCACGGTGCGGCCGGCCCCCACGCACGACATCGCGAAGGGCCTGAGGGTGACCGGCTACTGGCACAAGGACGAATACGTGGATGGCGCGCCCCGCAATCGCGCCGTGCTCAGCGCGACCTTTGAACACGCGCGTTTTAACGCCGGCGCCGACTATGTGCGCCGTGTGGATCAACCCACGCCGACCGCGGCAGAAGTGACCGGTCAGGGCTATTCAGTTTTCGTCACGCCGTTTCTCAAAGAGAAAGGCAACGGCCTTGAGGCGCTCCTTCGTTTTGATCGCTTTGAGCCCAACACGAACGTGGATGCGGCTTGGAAACGTGTCATCGCCGGCGCCGCATACTGGTTCCCGCGCCAGGGCAGCACGTCGGCCGCGTTGCTGCTCAACCTCGAGCAGGTCACCTACAACCGCTTCGTGCCCACACGTCCAACAGAGCGCCGCATTGGGCTCTATTCGCTCATTAACTTCTGACGCTTATTAATGGGGCAATGAGGCAATGAGGCAATGAGCCAATGGGCCAATGAAGGACGTTTGCTCCTCGCTGTATTCATTGCCTCATTGCCTCATTGGCCCAATGAGGGAGCCCTTCTGTGTCTTGTGGCCTGCTCGTACGCGTACGAGAGGCGAATGAGTGTTTCCTCATCCCACGCGCGGCCGAAGAACGTGATGCCGGCCGGCAGGCGATTGTCACGGGTGTAGCCCATCGGCACTGAGATGGATGGGAAGCCGCTGGTGGGCGAGAATACCTGACTGTTGTCGCCGTGCGGCGTATTGAGATCGCCGATCAGCCGCGGTGGAAAACTCCACGTGGGATAGACATACGCGTGGAGTTTGAGTTCGTCCATGCGAGCCGTGATCGCCGCACCGTACGCGGTGCGGTATCGCATCTCGGCGTCGCAGGCGGGTGAACCGGGGGCACCACCGGGTGTGGCCTCGGCGGCCGACTGCACGCGCGCTTGCACGGACGGGTGATACCGGCGGGTCTTGACCACATCCGCGAGCGACGATACCGGCGTCTTGCCCGGATGCCGCGCGAACCATTGCGCGATGTCATAGGTGAAGCCGCCGCACGAGCCCGCACTCGGTTCACGTCGCACACTCGACAAATCGATCGCCGCCGGATCCACGATCGTCGCCCCGGCCGCTTCCAACGATTTGAGCGCGGCAGCAAACACCGCCGCGACCTCCGCATCCACCCCTACGCCATTCACGCCACCCCGCTCGTACGCCTGCCGTAACACGCCGATGCGCGCGCCCTTCAGCCCGTCGGCTCTCAGCGAATCCAGATAGCGTGGGATGGGGTAGTCGCGTGACGGCGTGGTGGCCGGGTCCTCCGGGTCGTACCCCACCACCGCCTGAAACAGGAGCACGGCATCCTCCACCGTGCGCGCCATCGGGCCGGCGATGTCGGCCAGCAAGTTGAGCGGAATGACACCCGTGCGGCTCGTCAAACCCATCGTCGACCGAATGCCGACCAGCGCCTGGTGGGCTGACGGGCCACGAATGGAGTTGCCCGTGTCACTGCCCAGCCCCGCCGCACCAAAACTTGCGGCGACGGCAGCAGCGGTGCCGCCTGAGGATCCAGCCGTCACCCTCGACGTGTCGTAGGGGTTGCGTGTGTAACCCGGATGTACCGAGCCGACCGTTTCATACGGACTGAACGCCCACTCGGCCATGTTGGACTTGGCGAGGATCAGGGCCCCCGCAGCTTTGAGGCGGGCCACCTGATACGCGTCACGGTCGGAGACAAATCCCTGCAGCGCGAGTGACCCGGCCGCGCTCTGGAGGCCAATCGTCTCGAAGTTGTCTTTCACGATGACCGGCACACAATGGAGCGCACCGCGCGAACGACCGGCGGCCAGGTCGCGGTCCATTGCGTCGGCCTCGGCGCGCGCGGCGGGATTGACTTGGGTGATGGCGTTCAGCGCGGCGCCGCGCGAGTCGTGGGCTTCGATGCGAGTCAGGTACGCGTCCACGAGCGTGCGGCATGTCAGCGTCTTTACCCGAAAGCCCGCCTGAATCTGGCGAATGGACAACTCGACTACATCGGGAATCTGTGACGCCTGTCCGGCGGTGTGAACCACCGCCCCGATTGCCGCCGCCGTGATTGTCGAGCAAATCGCTGCTTTCCACCGATACATGGGCACCTCGCGCGCACCAGTATGCCCGACGTTGACCATCTGTGCTCCCAACTCCTGGGTCGCGGGGTGCCAGGCACGGATGGCTCGGTGTGAGATCCAGACGCTGGTCGAGGGGGGTGTGGACGTCCGCGCGGGAATGGCCTCCAAAAGATGGCGTCCCCACAGGGACATGCACCATTATCGCCGTTCCGTTTGACGGGCACGGTTGTTGGTCGAAAAGTGGCATGATCGAACACGGCCATCGAGCTGGCTGAAGGGATGAACGATTGATCGTGAGCTTGATCCGATCGCGTGGACACCTTCTGAACGGCAAAGACGATGTCCACGATGGTCGCAAGCACAGGTCGGCGTCCGCGGATTTTGCAGCGCGTGCAGCCGGATCAGCGACCCGCCCGGCGGACATCGGCCATGTCTATCAGCCCTTCTTCCGGTCGCCTTGGTCCCCGTATCCGGGCTTGCTGCTTTTCTTGGCCTTCGTCCGACGATCCTCGGCGAGTGACCGTCCACGCTCATCCAGCTCCTTGAACGTGCCGTCGCCCTTCCGCTTCGCGAAGAACGCACCGGCGCGGTTCAGGCCCACGTTTTCGAGCGGGTCGCCCATCTGCACCAGAAGGGATCGAGGATCTCCGCGTGACGTTTACGTCCCACGACGGAGCCGCCCGCGACCAGGAGCTGGGCTGCGTTCAATTTGGCACAGTCGCAGCCGGAGTCGCGCGATAGCGTTGGCTGCGCTTGAATTTTTGTGCTGCTGACCAAGCAGCTCTCGCTCACAGCCAGCGTGGCCGAAGGACTCTCCACATGCCCAACACTCCGAAAAAAACCAGACGCCCTCAGCGTCGTCGGTTGCCAAAGTGCCCAACTGGAATCAAGGGTTTCGATGAAATCACCGAAGGCGGGCTGCCAAGAAACAGAATCAGTTTGTTTAGTGGCGGCACCGGCACTGGCAAGACGCTGCTGGGCTTGGATTTCTTGATCAAGGGTGCGCTCCATTACAAAGAGCGCGGCATCTTCATGTCTTTTGAGGAGACCGAGGAAGAACTGCTCACGGATGTGGCTTCTCTCAACCTGGATTTGCAGGGGCTGGTGGCGCGAGAACAGATTCTCATTGAGCATGTCCTGCTGGAGCGCCGGGACATTCAGGAGATGGGCGACTTCAATC
>JBKJTD010000113.1:0-2855 GCA_046590915.1 Vicinamibacterales bacterium | reverse complement strand
GGCCTCGCACACACTGGAGCACACCTAGGCAACGACGACCATTCAGGCGCGCTAGCCGACGGCCTACTGTCCCTTCGCAGGGGCGGCCTTGTGGGCGGACTTCACCTCGACCACGATCGCGCGAGGATCACCGGAGAGCATCTCCCACGAATGTTCCATGCCGTCGCCTGCCCACGTCACCGCGCCGGGGGTATAGTCGTGCATCACACTGGTGCCGTCTCGCATCGTCAACTTCCCGCGGCCCTGCCCGAGAGTCACGAGCAAAGACGGCGGGTGGGAATGCATGGGACTCTTCCGCCCTTTCGATGCGCGGCCGTCGAAGACACGCACGTGCTCGTTCTCGAATAAGACGTGGTGGACGTCGGGATCGACCGCGACCGCGTCATCAGCGCGCCGCTTCACCGGCACCGGTGCGGCGTCGCGCTTCTGCGCCGACTTCACTTCGACCGCGATCACATTGACGTTGCCGCCAATCAGTTCCCATGAATGCTCCATGCCATCGGGTAACCAGAGGACCTGTCCGGGATGAATGTCGAAGATCGTGCTCGTGCCGTCTTGAAGACCAAACTTGACCCGCGCCGTCTCCAGGCCAATGAATACCATAGGCGGGTGGCTGTGCATCGCGCTACGCGCGCCGTGGGAAGCCCGCGCCTCGAAGACGCGTACATGGTCGTTTTCCAGGACTACCCGGTGTACATCCGAGTCGACCATCACAGCGTCTTTGGCCTTCTGCGCGCGAACCGGCAGAGCTCCGAACACCACCACGAGTACGAACACCAGACTGCGCTTCATTGCAACCTCCGTATAACAGGCCTACCTCGACCGCGGGGCAGGTCATCTCCAAATGCAAGGCGGCGCCATAGTACGCATCGCATGGAGCCAAGTCAAGCAACTGGCGCTAGATCAATTGGGGCGGATTTTTGCGCACTCCATCCTCGGGGCGCAGTGTAGCCGAGCGCGGTGGAGGGGGCTGCAGCCGTTGAAGCGCGAAATGAAAGGTTGGTGGACCTGACCGGGATCGAACCGGTGACCTCCTGAATGCCATCCAGGCGCGCTCCCAGCTGCGCCACAGGCCCACACACGAAGAGACGATTATACATGAGCTAATGGGCCAATGAGGCAATGGGGCAATGGCCGCTTCGGGTCCTGCCTTGACTTGACGGCGTACCCGTGCCTAGACTGGCCGCCGGCTCACTTAATTCATGGGGTTCGCGCCCCTCGGGAGGACCAATCATGCCCACTGGCACGATTGCACGTTTGTTGATCGACAAGGGTTTCGGGTTCATTCGCGACGACGCTGGCGTAGAGCATTTTTTTCACCGATCGGCCATCCGTGGCGCGGTGTTCGAATTGTTGCGGGAAGGCCAGCTCGTCGAGTTCACCATCGAGGATTCCCCCAAGGGTCCACGCGCTGGTGAAGTTCGGCTGCTGGATGAATAGACGAATAGACGAATAGGCCCCCCACCTTTCCCCCTGATCACTCGATCGCGTTTTCGGCGTCTCGTGTTGGGCTCCGGGCTGTTGCTCGGGGCCGTCACGGTCCTGGGTGCCGGCCGGTTATTGGTCCGCTTGGACCCTGTGGCTTCGGCCACACCGGCTGATGCCATTTACGTCCTGGGCGGTTCACGAGTCGACCGGTGGCTGGAAGCGGCCGAACTCTTCAAGGCCGGTGTTGCAAGGCACATCGTGCTGAGCCGGGGCGGCACAGAGCCGGGCGAAATTCTTCTCGCCTCTCAAGGGATCACCGTTCCCAACAACGGCGACATTGCCCGTAACGTGATGGTTAATCACCTCGGCATTCCCGCGAGCGCGGTTGACGTGTTGCCCGAACCGGTTGACAACACGGCGCACGAGGCTGAGGCCATCCTTGAACGCGCCCAACAGCAGGGATGGACGCACATCATCGTCATCACAACGACATCGGCCACCCGGCGGGCGGGCTACGCGTTCGAGCGGGTGCTCGGCGATCGCGTCCGCGTCACCGTGCGTGCGTCTCGGTACGACGAGTACGACAAAGTCTGGTGGTGGCGATCACGTCTTTCGTTTCGCCAGACCTTCTACGAACTCCCTAAACTCTTCGCCTATTGGCTGGGACTCGGCTCCTGATAGTCTGAGCACGGAAGCTCCCGGGGCCCGGTGGCCCTCCCGGTCTTCAAAACCGGCCGCATCCCTCCTCACGGTGGGATGGGAGGGTTCGACTCCCTCGAGTTTCCGCCACCCCTTGGACCCCTGGACCCCTAAAACCAGTCGGGCGAGACGTCGGCGAGTGTCGCGACGGTCAGCGCCGCGTGGCATTCCTGAAGCACGTCAATCGAATACATGCCGGTCGCGACGGCAATTGCGCGCGCGCCATACGCGTGCGCACAATCCACATCGAGGGGCGTGTCGCCGATGACGACGATGCGGTCGGGGGCGAAAGTCACGTGCCCACGGCGAACAGCTTCCGCGACAGCGACAGGGACAAGCGCGCGGCGCTCGGCGTGCTCGTCTCCAAACGCGCCGAATGCAAAGCGTGTCCAGAGATCGAAGTGGCCGAGCTTGAT
Organism: Vicinamibacterales bacterium; assembly: GCA_046590915.1. Lineage (GTDB taxonomy): Bacteria > Acidobacteriota > Vicinamibacteria > Vicinamibacterales > SCN-69-37 > SYFT01. The sequence goes on along the minus strand of JBKJTD010000113.1, from coordinate 312 downwards.
CTGGGCACCGGCGATGAAGTTGCCGGTGAGCAACCCCGTGACCACGTCGTTGCGCGACTCGAGATGATCGAGCAGTTCTGTAACGCCGGGCAACACCCCCATTGGGCGTGACGCAGGGTCGGCCAGCGCTTCCGGAAGGCGACGGCAATATTCATCACGCACGCGAGTGATCGTCGAGCTCTGGGCGGGTTGGCCGATTTTCGCAAGCACCTCCGACACAATGGCGCGATCGGTGCGACCGGCCACGGGCACACCCTCAAGAGCGTCGGGCGCGCCGAACAAATCGCCAAACGCGCGATTCATTCCACGCAC
>JBKJTD010000069.1:0-5023 GCA_046590915.1 Vicinamibacterales bacterium | reverse complement strand
CTTTCTGCGGCCGTGCCAAACCGGTCGTTGCGTCGAGCCTTCACCTCGACAAAAACCACCGTATCCTCGTCTTGGGCGACGATGTCAATTTCTCCATGGCGGGTGCGATATCGGCGGGCAAGAATTGCGTACCCCAGGTGCCGGAGTTCCTCAGTGGCGAGGTCTTCGCCCCATTTTCCAGTGTGTTGGCGGGTTTCAAGGCGTCCCACCCCCTTGGCAGGAGCAAGGCCGGTGCCAAGCCGAGGCGGGCGGCCGCCGAAAGCGGCCTACTCCCGGAAGTTGCCGAACTGCAGTTCCAGGCCGAAGTCTTCGGCGCGCAGGATCCGAATCGCGTTCTGAAGTTCGTCCTTTGACCCTGACGTCACGCGCAGTTGGTCGCCCTGGATGGTGACCTGCACTTTCTTCATCTTCGAATCCTTCACGAACTTGACGATGTCGCGCGCAGCGTCTGATGAGACGCCCTGCTGCAGTTCGACCTTCCGCTTGACCAGGCTGCCGCCGATTTGTTCGATGTCGCCGGGTTTGAGGTTTTTGATGGGGACCCCGCGGCGGTGGAGCCGGGTTTGGACGATCTCCCACACCGCGTCCATCTTGAAATTGTCGTCGGCCACCAGTTCGATGAGGTTTTCCTTGGCTTTCAGTTCGATTGTGGACTTGGATCCCTTGAAATCGAAGCGCTGCGCCAGCTCTTTTTTTGCCTGGTTGATGGCGTTGTCGACCTCCTGCAGGTCTACCTTGGACGTGATATCAAACGACGGTTGCGAAGCCATTACACGCCCGTGTTCACCTGCAACTGATTTGCACGCTGTGGTTCGCGCGAGGGTTCCATACCCATCTGCCGAATGTAGCGGTAGTGTGACCGAATCGCCTCTGGGAACGTGGTGTTCTCGCGGCACACCACGCCATATTCACGGCAGGTGTCTTTGACGACCTTCGAGATGGCCGGGTAGTACGAGTGGGCCACCTTGGGATACAGGTGATGTTCGCGCTGATAGTTGAGGCCACCGAGCAGGAACGTGAGCACGCGGCTCGACGTCGCAAAATTGGCGGTGGTGTTGACCTGATGAATGACCCACTCGGGATGTGAGGTCTCCGCGGTTCGCGGGTGGTCGACGATGTCCACAGAGTGTGCGCACTGGAACACCACACTGAACAGCACGCCCATCGTCATCGACACGAGCACGTAGATGCCCAGGACAAGCCCCACCGGATGCAGGCTCATCGGAATCACGAACGCGACGGTCAGGAAGAAGGCCTTGCCGAGCAGAATAGCGACAAAGTCGCCGCCCTTGGGATAGCCGGCGGTCAGTCCGTCGTTCTTGCCCAAGGCGAGGCGCTGGAAATCGCTCCACAAATACCGCAGGTGGACCATCGTGTAGAGGATCCAGAGATAGACGTGCTGATACCGGTGCCACCAGTGCCACGGCTGATCCTCGGCCATGCGCGCCAGTGGGCCCAGGGCGATATCAGCATCCTCGTCCGTGATGTTGGTATGCACGTGGTGGTTGTGGTTGTGTTTGTCGCCCCAGAAGTAGGAGCTGGCACCCATCAGGTCAAGCGTGAACCCGGCCGCGCGGTTCACCCACTTGTGCTTTGAAAACGTGCCGTGATTGCCGTCGTGTTGCACATTGAAGCCGATGCCGACCATCGCCAGCGCAAGCACGAGCGCCGATGCGGCCACGACCGCCAGCGACTGTGCCTGAAACACCAGGACGATGTAGGCGCCGACTGCGGCGGCAATCAGGCCAAACGCTTTGAAGTACATCAGCGGACTGTCGACCGTGCGCCGGTTGCCGATGGCGTGCCTCACCCGTTCGTCCAGGACGAGCTTAAGGGAGGCGGGGGCGTAGAGTTGCTTTGAATTTTGAGTCAAAGTGGGTCAAGGGTATCACGCGGACGGCCACCGGCAATGTACGTTTGGGCACCTATTTCACGACCAATTGTGCATGCGCCTGGCGACCGGCGGCGTCTCTGGCGCTGATGGTGTGTGTGCCTCGCAGCAGGGGCCACGAAAGCGGCACCTCACCGAGTGTGGCGCCCAGTGCGTGTCCATTCAAGGACCACTCAATGCGACCCACGGCGCCTTGCGCCTTGAGCGGGAGCGACTGGAAGTCGGGCCGAAGGGTCGGGTCAATCAGATAGGTCGCCCCCGACGGGGGAGAGACGATCGCGAGCGTGGTGCTTCTGCGGCCGGCCGGTGTGCCAGCAACCCCCGGCGCCCGGGGGAACGGCGTCCCGGCCTGCGACTGCGCCCAGGACCGATAGATCTCCGGGTACACCGTGACGACCCCGCGGTCGGAGGCGTGATGCCACGAGCATCCCTCGGTGTCGTGGGGCGTCGGCAGGAACTCCTGGATTCTGGCGGGGCAGGCCGCGCCCGCGGCCATGCCGGATTCCGCGCACAGTGTGACCTCTGCCAGTCCCTCGGGCACGTCGCGGATCGGCGTGGTGTCAAACAAAGGCAGCGCGCCCAGGGCGTCTTCGACTGCGGCGAGCATGACGTCATGAAAAATGGGACCCGCACCGGTCACCCCCGAGGAATACCGCAACGGCGTGCGATCGAGGTTGCCGACCCACACGCCAACAGTGACGTCGCGTGTAAACCCAATCGTCCAGTTGTCGTGATACGCCTGCGACGTCCCGGTTTTTGCCGCGACCATGAACGGAAAATCGAGGCTACTGCCTTCCCCGAAAATGTAGCGCCGCGCTTGCGGGTCAGAGAGGATGTCCGCAATCCAAAATTTCGTGTGCTCCGAAATGAGCTCGGAGGCGATTTTCGGTGAAATCGCCTCCGAGCTCATTGTTCCTGTCCCCATTCCGAAGTGCGCGTATGCGCCCACAAGTTCGTCGAGGCGCACCTCGGCGTTGCCCAAGGTGAGGCCGACGCCGTAGTGCGCGGCGTTTTTGTCCAGGGTGGTGATGCCGGCACGTCTCAACAAGTCCGCGACGACGGGGACGCCGAGATCCGAGGCGAGTGCGACAGCGGGCACGTTCTCTGAGCCGGCAAGTGCGACGCGGGCGCGCAGCGGTCCGCGGAATCGGCCGTCGTAGTTGCGCGGGCTGTAGAGGATGCCTGGTTCGGCGGTGGGGAAGGTACTCGGGATATCAGCCAACACGACACCTGGGTGTGCGCCCCGTTCAAACGCCGCCGCGTAGGTGAAGGGCTTGAGTGCCGAGCCGGGTTGACGCGGCGTCATGGCCGCATCGATATCGGACCCGTCGGTCACCCATGCGCGCCACTCACCCGTGCGGTTGTCGAGCACCACAACGGAGACCTGCTGCGCGTGATGCTTGTCGAGCAGCGGCCGTTGGGCGCGCAGAATGCCCAGGACAGTTCTCTGCAGTCCGGCATCGAGCGACGTTCGCACGGAGGTCGCGCCGCTATCGCCCACCTGAGTGAGCGCACGCCGGACCCAGTGCGGCGCGATTGATTCGGGAGGGTCGACTCCAATGGACACCTGTTCGGCAAGCGCCACCTGGAGCGCCGGTGCGTCAAGCAGGCCTTCCTCTGCCATTCGATGGAGGATGCGATGTTGACGTGGCTGCGCGCGAGCGGCGTCTCGGCGCGGATTGAAGCGGCCGGGTTGTTGTGGCAACGCGGCCAGGTACGCCGCCTGTGCGGGGGTCAGGTCTGCCGCAGGGATGCCGAAGTAGTAGGTACTGGCGCGTGCGATGCCTTCGACCTGATTGCCGTACGGGGCAAACGCGAGATACCGGGCGAGAATCTCGTCCTTGGATAGCTGATGTTCGAGTCGAAGCGCCAACGTCGCCTCGCGCAATTTGCCGAACCAACTGCGACTCGGTGCTCGACCCGCTCTGGCCTCGGCCAGCCCCACTACTTGCTGCGTGATCGTCGACCCGCCTTCGGCCACCCGCCACTCGCGCACGTTGCGCCACATGGCCCGGCCGATGGCGATCGGATCCACGCCGACATGCGATCGGAAGCGATGATCCTCGGCGGCAAGTGTGGCGGCGACGACCAGGGGCGGCAGTTGGGCGGGGGCCAGCCAGGTGCCTCTGGTGCCGCGATCGGAGCGGGCCTCATGCAGCCGCTCGCCATGCCGGTCAAACACCATGATCGACGGCTGGGCTTCATCGATCTGCAGCAGGGCATCGGGTACGGGCCCAAGGCGCAAGTACAGCAAGGTGATAATCGTGAGTCCGCTCACGATGGCGACTTTGCGCCAGTGCCGACGGAATCGTGTCACCGGATGATCACCGTGGCCGCAGCGGCACGACCGTTGACCTCCGGGGTGTACATCATTTCGGCCCATGGACCAGCGGCCGTGAACGAGCCGGCGGTCGTGGCGCGCACGAGGTAGGAGAACTCATGGGTGCCATCCGATAACCGCGTGGCAAACAAGTGCACACGGTCGTCGTGTTTCTCCACGTGGTCGAAGCCGCCACGGCGCCAACGCGTCCACCACGACTCGACAGCCTCGTCCGAGCCGCCAGTGACCGAGGCTTCCTGCGCGAGGTCGGCGGCTGTCGTGCGGAAGTACCCGTCCACGGCCTCAAACCCTGCGGGCAGCGCGTCCACGACTGCCACGTACCGCCGCTCCTGGGGTGTCGTCAGTCGCAACACCACCCGGACGAGATCTCCTGGCGCGAACTGAGTGCTCACGGCGCCTTCGCCGTTTTCGACAAACCGTTCGTAGCGGCGTTCCAGGCGCATGCCCTGGTCACGAGCGGGCGGCGGCACGAGCGGCGTGAACGTGAGGCGTGCCGATGCATGCAGGCGACCCGTGCCCGTGCGGCTCAGCGTCAGCGGCGTCGCCGTGCCGGTCGTGACCGCGCGCAGCAGGGTGGCCATCGACATCTGCAGGCGCTGCGAGACGACGGAGCGCCCGCGGAAGGTGGCGGTGCCCACCTGGGTCGTGCCGAGCGTCGCTGTCGCCGTCATGTCGGGCACTTCACGCTCAAAGCGACGGTAGTAGGCGACCAAACCCTCGAGCGTGGTTGCGTTGCTCTGCGTGTCACCCCAGTGGCCATTACGTTGCGCGGCGAGCAGCCACCGCACCAG
>JBKJTD010000393.1:0-2982 GCA_046590915.1 Vicinamibacterales bacterium | reverse complement strand
CTTATTGATGGTCTCGGCCGAATTCATCACACCGAAGTCCTGAGCCGCCGCTACCATCGGAAGCACCATCACACATGCCGCAAACGCGGCTATACGCACACTCTTCACATCACACCTGCCTTGAGAAACGGGAAGCGATCACGAGTGTACCGCAGCACACGGACGCAGCTGTGCAACGTTGCACACTTTATTCGCGCGGACCGACCCGGAACATCGGGCCCTGGACCTGCGGTGTCACTCCGGCCGCGTGCCCGCGCGCGAACAACTCCGTCACGGCGTGCCGTCCCGACGAGCCAAGGTCGATGGAGAACTCATTCACGTAGAGCGCGATGTGTTTCATCATCACTTCGTCGTCCATGTCCTGCGCGTGGGCGCGCACGTAGGGCAGCGTGTCTTCAGGATGAGCGAAGGCATACTCCACGCTCCGTCTGAGCACGCGGTCCATTGTGGCCTGCACCGCCGGCGTCAGCGTGCGCGAGACGACGATGCCCCCGAGCGGGATCGGGAGACCGGTGGTGGCTTCCCAGTGCTCGCCGAGATCGACGATCTTCCGGAGTCCATGCGACTCATAGGTAAATCGATTTTCATGAATGATGACGCCCGCGTCGTACTCGTCATGGTGAACGGCCGCTTCGATGTCCGAGAAGATCATCGGGGTCGTCTGAGTCGCGGTGGGAAAGGCAAGACCAAGCAACAGGTTGGCGGTCGTGTATTTGCCGGGGATGGCGATGCGGAGGCGACCGGCGGCAACCTCCGCGGTGGAAATCGGGCGTTTTGAGATGAGCAGCGGTCCACAATTGCGGCCGAGCGCGCTTCCAGCGTGCAGCATCGCGTACCGGTCGGCGCAATAGGCAAACGCGTGATAACTGAGTTTGCTGACGTCGGCTCGCCCGTCAATGGCATCGCGGTTGAGTGCTTCCACATCGGCGAGGCGCACGTCAAACGTCAGACCTTCCAGGTCAATGCGCTTGTGGACGATCGCATCGAACATGAAACAGTCGTTGGGACACGGCGAAAACGCAAGCGAGAGGTGCATCAGAGTTCGTTGATCACAGCGGTTGCCGTGCGCCCCAATGCGGCAATGGCCTCGGGCAGCTGCCATGACGCACGATTTCGTCGTTCGACGTGGTTGGACACCGCGCGAATCTGCGCGAAGCGCACGCCGGCAGTCAGACACGCATACATGAACGCGGCGCCCTCCATCGACTCGACGTCCGGGTGCAGGCGCGCGCGCACCGCTGCGATGGAGGCCTCGTCACCGTGCACCGTATTCACCGTGATGCCGTGCACGCGAGGCAGACTCCCAAGCGTGGTGGAGCCAGGCGGGTGCGCGTTGACGAGGCGTCCTTCCGTCAGTGGAAAGGCGTCGCGATCGACGAGCCCCATCTCGTGTGCCGCCAAAAACGTCGGACCGTCCTCGACACCCAGTTCGGGCACCTCGTCCGACACGACGTGCACCACGCTGGCCAGCCGAACGGCGGGGTCGAACGCGCCACAGAGACCCACGTTCAGCGCGAGATCGTACTTGTCGCGCACCACCGCCCGCGTCACGGACACGGCAGTCGCGATCATGCCGACACCGGTGATCAGGCGGGTAACGGAATGTGTGTCGGTGAGTGCTCGGGCGTCGAGTGACACCAGTTCGCCGTCAGTGGCGGCGACAACCAGGACGCGCATACCCGGCGATGGTATCGCAGGCGCCGTCCAACGGCGTCATCGGACGCGGAAAGACGAGATCGGCGACACCACACCCAGGATGCTGAGCAGCCACCAGATCACCGCCACGACCACGACGATATTGAGGATCGTCTTGATGGACGAAGCCATCGGGATGAAACGGTTGATCAGCCAGAGCACTACACCGACGATGACCAGGGCGATGACGATATCGAGAAGAGGCATGGCGAACAGTCTAGGGGGGCGCCTGCTGCAGACACTGTGCTAAATGGCACAGTCACTTTTCCCGAAGCAGCGCAACGATGAGCGACTCCAGATACACTTCATTGGCATCGTCATATCCGACCATGATCAGGCGGATGCGGCCCTGCCGATCAATCAGATGAATCTGCGGGATGGCCCCTACCTTGTAGGCCGCATCGTTCGGGTTGTCGCCCGACCCGCGGAGGTCCCCAACGGCGATTGGAACATCGAGGCCCTCGTCGTCCCAGTACTTGCGGCCGCGCTCGAGCTCGGTCTCCGCGGTAAGCGGGCGGTCCATCCCGAAGTAGCCGTACAGCTCGGTGGCCAGGACGACCCGAAATCCCTGAGCGCTGTACTTGGCGAGCAGGCGTTTGACGCCCGGGTAACTCTCTTTGCAGGGCAGGCACCAGTGCGCGGTGAATTCGAGCAGAGTCACAGCGCCGGTCATGGGCAGCGTGGTGTTTGGCGGCGCGTTGAGCCACCGGGGCGCCGTGATGGGGGCGGCGACAGTGCCCACGAGCGCATACCTGGCGATGACCGGATCGAGCATGCCGACGGCGTTCCGCACGTCACTCCAGTTGCCTCGTGCGGATGCGAGCAGCGCACTGGCCTCCTTCGTCTTGCCGCGCCCGGCCAGTGCCTCCGCCATGTTGATGTGCGCGCTCACGATGTGGCTGCCGTACTGCGTGCGCTGGACCGGGGTGAAGGTCTTCGCGCGCGTGATGAGCCACGTCGAGTGTTTGATGATCCCATCGTCGATGTCGTCGGTGCGGTAGTACGCGTTCATGCGGCTGTGAGTGCCGACAACGAGGTCAAGCAGGGCGTCGTTGCGGCTGGCCAGTGCGTCGAGATCGTCGACGTATCGTTCGAGTCGTGCGTTGCGCGCCGCCGACTTCGGCGCACGCAGACCGGACGTCACGGCCTGCGAGAGCACTTGGGCGCGAATGTGCGGGGGCGTGGACTTTGTCGTGAGCGCGCGCTCGATCGTCGTTTGCGCGAGCGCGGGTTGGTCGGCCTCGCCGTAGAGCGCAATCAGCGCCGGCAACTGCGCGTCGTCAATCG
>JBKJTD010000381.1:0-24786 GCA_046590915.1 Vicinamibacterales bacterium | reverse complement strand
CGCCGCGGTCCATCGCGTCGCGCTATTTCCGCACTGCTGGAAGGCGGCGCACGGGACAAGACGTTCTGGACGGATCGCGCACTCGTCGACGGCCTTGCTACCCACCTTCAGCAGCCGCAGGTCACCGCGGCCGTGGTCGAGGATCCTGAGCATCAGGCGTTTGGCGTCGTGTTGACGGATCGTTCCTTCGGGTACGACCGGCATCATCGGCTTGATCTTGACTTTGTGACAACCGCGGAGTTCCGCATGTTGGCAGCGGCCTACGTGGACGTGCGCGACATCCTCATGGGCCCCGTGACCATCCGCACCGCCGCTTCGACGTCGGCCGCCGCCGACGCGGAAGAAGAGGCTGACGCGCCCGAGGTCGAAGCCGCCGAGGCCACAGGTGATGCCGCCGTCGCGGCCCCGGCCACTCCAGTACCGGCGGCCACCAAGGACAAGAACGCCGATCAAGTCATCTCGTCGATTGACGAACTGGTTGACTATTTCGTTGCGGCTGGCCGCCGTGGTCTGGCGATTAATCGCTACAAGGGCCTTGGTGAGATGAACCCGGAGACACTCTGGGAAACCACCATGGATCCCACGAAACGCACATTGCTTCAGGTGCGGGCCGATGATCACCTCGAAGCGGATCTGATGTTCACCACACTGATGGGTGATCAGGTGGAACCGCGCCGGAAGTTCATTGAAGACAACGCGCTTGACGTGAAGAACCTGGATATCTAACGTGTCCGATCCGATCGATCACAATCTCTCGCTCCGCTTCCCCGTCAATATCGAAGACGAGATGAAGCGCTCGTACATGGATTACGCGATGAGCGTGATCATCGGGCGCGCGTTGCCCGACGTACGGGACGGCCTCAAACCCGCCAATCGCCGTGTGTTGTATGCGATGCGGCAGATGGGCCTGGCGTCGAATCGCCCGTACCGCAAGTGCGCGAAAATCGTCGGCGAAGTCATCGGGAATTACCACCCGCACGGTGACGCGTCCGCGTACGACACGCTGGTCCGGCTCGCGCAGGACTTCAGCATGCGGTACACCCTGGTTGACGGCCAGGGCAACTTCGGGTCGATCGACGGTGATCCGCCCGCCGCCTACCGGTACACCGAAGCCCGCCTCGAGTCGCTCGCCGAAATGATGATGGCGGACCTCGACAAGGACACGGTCGACCATCGCCCGAATTTCGACGAAACCACAGAAGAACCTACAACCTTCCCGGCGCCGTACCCGAACCTGCTGGTCAACGGCTCAACGGGGATCGCCGTGGGCATGGCCACAAGCATTCCTCCGCACAACATGCGGGAGGTGATCGACGGCGTGCTCAAGGTCATCGAACTGCGCGACTCTCCTCGAGAGGATCAGTTCAAGGCCCTGATGCAGTGCATTCCAGGGCCAGACTTCCCATCCGGTGGCACGATCGTCGGCCGCGCCGGCATCTGGCGCGCCTATCGTGAGGGCCGCGGCAACGTCGTCGTGCGCGGCAAGGCTGCGTTCGAAGAAAACAAGAAGGGCGACCGCGTTTCAATCGTCTTCACCGAGATTCCGTACCAGGTCAACAAAGCCACCCTGATCTCGGACATCGCGCAACAGGTGCGCGACAAGAAGCTCGAAGGCATCTCCGACCTGCGCGATGAATCCGACCGCGACGGCATGCGGATCGTCATCGAACTCAAGCGCGGCGAGCTGCCCGATAAGGTGCTGAACAACCTCTACAAGCAGACGCGCCTGCAGACCGGCTACGGCATCACCCTCCTGGCGATCTCGCACAGCCGCCCGAAGGTGTTCAACCTCCTTCAGATCATCGAAGAGTTCGTCACCTTCCGTCTGGAAGTGATCCGCCGTCGTATCGAGTTTGAACTGCGCAAAGCCGAAGCGCGCGCCCACATCCTCGAAGGCCTGAAGATCGCCCTCGACCACCTGGATGCGGTCATCACGCTTATCCGCAGCTCGAAAAATCCAGGCGAGGCCCGCGTCGGCCTCATGACCAACTTCGGGCTGTCCGAACTGCAGTCGGAAGCCATTCTCGACATGCAGCTCCAGCGCCTGACCGGCCTCGAGCGGCAGAAAATTCTCGACGAACTCGCAGAGCTCGTGGCTCTCATCACACGCCTGCGCGAGATCCTGTCGAGTGACGCCCTCGTGCTCGACATCGTCGTCAACGAGCTGATTGCGATTCGGGATAAATATGGCGATGACCGCCGCACCGACATCATCGAAGACAGCACAGACTTCCGCATGGAAGATCTGATTGCCGACGAAGAGGTGGTCATCACCGCCACAAAGACGGGGTACATCAAACGCACCTCGCTCGACGAGTACCGGAAACAACGACGCGGCGGCAAGGGCCTCATCGGGATGCAGAGGCGCGAGGAAGACCTCGTCGAGCATCTCTTCATCGCCAACACACACGCCTACATCCTGATCTTCTCGGACAAGGGCAGGTGCTACTGGCTGCGCGTGTACGACGTCCCGGATGTCTCGAGATCCGCGAAGGGCAAGTCCATCGCCAATCTTGTCCAGATGGCCGAGGGTGAGAACATTGCGGCGCTGCTGCGTGTGCAGGATTTCCCAGAGGAAGAAGACAGGCGCTTCATCGTGATGGGCACCGAACAGGGCACCATCAAGAAGACCGACCTCAAGGCGTACTCCAACCCCAGATCGGCCGGGATTATCGCGATCCAGATCGACGACAACGATCACCTGATTGCCGTCGCCGAAACCGACGGCAACAAGGACCTGGTCCTCGGCACGAGAAACGGGATGGCGATCCGCTTCAGCGAGCAGGATGCCAGACCGATGGGTCGGTCCGCCTACGGTGTGCGCGGCATCAACCTGCGCGAAGGCGACGTCGTGGTCGCCATGGAAGTCGTCACGTCAGACGCCACACTGCTCACGGTCTGTGAAAACGGCCACGGCAAACGCACGGACGTCTCGGAGTATCGCCAGCAGACCCGTGGAGGCATTGGTCTCAAAAACATCCAGACCTCCGACCGCAACGGCCCCGTGGTCGGCATCGCGTGTGTGACCGATCAGCATGAGCTGCTCATCGTGACTGAACAGGGTCAAATCATCCGCATGCCCGCATCAGGCCTGCGCCCAATCGGTCGCGACACTCAGGGTGTGCGCTTGATCGACCTGGCCGATGGCGACAGGGTGGTGTCGATTGCGACGCTGGCGGAGCCTGAAGGAGCAGATGTGCCTGACTCAGAGCCCGACGAGCCCGTGACCGAATAACAAGTTTCACAACGAGACATGGAGGGCCAGGAGGTTTCTTTAACAAGAAATTCTCCCACCCCTCTTGCCTCGTTGTGATTGTATTTACGCCGGTTCAAGGTTCGCGTATCTCGCGAGCAGCTTCTTGGTGCCGACGGTATTGAACTTGACGGTGACGCGCATGTCGTCGCCTTCGTCTTCAACCGCGACGATCGTCCCTACTCCAAATTGTTTGTGACGCACACGTTTCCCGACTTTCAAGCCGGAGCTTGAAGACTGGTCTTCGTTTTCGTACGAGGCAAACGGCGTGGCTTCCACTTCCTTGTGCTTCAGTGGCCCCTGCCGCCGATTCGCATACGGATTCCGCGTCTCATAACGCGTGGAATTCCACGACGGCGCCACGACGGGTTCGATTCGTCGGATCAGCTCTGCGGGAATCTCGTCAAGGAATCTCGATGGCTCCGTTGACTGATAGTCGCCAAACACGCGGCGTCTGGCCGCACTTGTGAGAATCAATCGCTCACGCGCCCTCGTCAATCCAACGTAACAGAGACGACGCTCCTCTTCGAGTTCGTCTTCGTCTTCAGTGGAACGGGAGTGCGGGAAAAGTCCCTCTTCGAGGCCCGCCACAATGACCACAGGGAACTCGAGGCCCTTGGCCGCATGCATCGTCATCATCCAGACATTTGCGTCCTTCTTGCCCTGGGCTTCGTCGGCCTCGGACAGGAGCGACAGTCTGTCGACAAATCCACCCAGCGTGGGATCCGACTCCCGCGTTTCGTATTCGCGAGCGGCGGAGACAAGTTCCATCAGGTTCTCGATGCGTGCCTCGGCATCCTCGCTGCGCTCTTCACGCAGGTCCTTGAGGTAACCCGACCGGTCCATGACCAGACCCAGCGCGATGGACACGCTTGCTGACGCACATTCGGAGGTGAGGCCGGCGATGAGGTCGCGGAAGCCCCTGAGTGCGATGACCGCTCGATTTGGCAGTTCACGCTTTTCAAGACCCGCCACCAGACGTGCCCACATCGACCGTGACGAGACGACAGGTTGCAGACCAATGGCAAACAGTGGCGTCGAGGACTGATCGTCCACGTCAAGATCGACAGCCTCCAGGGCCTCGATGACCGTCTTGCCTATGCCCCTGGAGGGCACATTCACTACCCGCCTGAAGCTCACATCATCGTGTGGGTTCATGACGAGGCGCAGGTAGGCGAGCAGGTCCTTGATCTCCTTGCGCTCGTAGAAGCGGACGCCGCCAATGATGCGGTACGCGATGCCTTCGCGCATCAGGGCGTCTTCAATCGCCCGTGACTGGGCGTTTGTGCGATACAGGATCGCGACCGTGTCCTTCGAGTCGGCCGACCGAGTCTCTCGGATGGCTCTGGTGATGTAGTCGGCTTCCTCGATTTCATCGCCGGCGCGCACGTACACGATCGGCTCGCCGCCCAGCTTGTCGGTCCACAACCGCTTGTCCTTGCGGTTGCGGTTGCGACTGATGACGGCCGAGGCCGCGTCAAGAATCACCTGTGTGGAGCGGTAGTTCTGCTCCAGCTTGACGACGACCGCCTCAGGGAAATCTCGCTCAAAATCGAGGATATTTCGCAGGTCGGCGCCGCGCCATTTGTAGATGGACTGATCCGGGTCGCCCACCACGCACAGGTTGCGGTGATGGTCCGCCAACCGCCGAATCAGGATGTACTGCGGGCGGTTGGTATCCTGGTATTCGTCGACCAGGATGTACTTGAATTTGCGGGCGTAGGCGTCCCGGACGTGCTCTTTGGTCTCGACGAGTTCGACGGTCTTCAACAGCAAATCGTCAAAGTCAAGTGCGCCGGCTTCACGCAGCACACGGAGGTATTGCTCGTACACCTTCGAGATCTGGGCATCGCGCAGGTTCCAGCCGCTCGACTTCATGTCGGCGGGGGATTCGAGTTTGTTCTTCGCCTGACTGATGCGCGAGAGCGCGGCTCTGGGCGTCAGCATCTTTTCGTCGATGTCGGCCGACCGCAGCGCCTGTTTGACGACCGCCAGTTGGTCGGACGAATCGTAGATGACGAAATCACGCGTGAGGCCGATGTGCGGCGCCTCACGCCTCAGGATTCGCGCGCACAGCGAGTGGAACGTTGACAGCCACATGTGACGACAGTCGTCGCCCACAAGGCTCTCCACCCTGTGGCGCATTTCTTCGGCCGCCTTGTTCGTGAACGTGACACCGAGTACCTGATCGGGCGACGCCTGGCCGCTCATGACCAGATGCGCCATGCGTACCGTGATCACGCGTGTTTTGCCGGACCCGGCGCCGGCCAGAATCAGCAGAGGGCCGTCAGTGTGTGCAGCAGCGTCGCGTTGTGCGGGGTTGAGTCCTTCGAGCAAATCCATCCGAGGGACTCAGGATACCACCCGCCATCGCGTGCCCGGTCGCGCGGAACGTGATCGTGGTACGCAATTCGACTCGGCCCAGACGGTCATTCCACCGTGACCGACTTGGCGAGATTCCTCGGCTGATCGACGTCACAGCCCCGTCGCACAGAGATGTGGTACGCGAGCAGTTGCAGCGGGATTGTCAGCAGCACGGGCATGAGGAGCGGATCGGCGTCCGGCACGGTGAGCACCACGTCGCGTGACGCGTCGAGGATCTCGTCAAATGCGTGTGCGTGGGACTGCGTCGTGACCACGATCACCTGACCGCCACGTGCTTTGGCCTCCTGGATATTTCCGATCATCTTCTCAAGCACGTGATCGTTGGGCGCCAGCGCGACGATCGGCAGGTCCTCGTCAATGAGGGCGATGGGCCCGTGCTTCATTTCCCCGGCTGGATAGCCCTCGGCGTGGATGTACGAAATTTCCTTGAGCTTCAGCGCGCCCTCAAGAGCGATGGGGTAGTTGATCCCGCGGCCGAGATACAGAAAATCCCGGCGCTGGTACAATTTCTTGGCCAAATCCTCAATCACATCGTCGGTTTTGAGCGTTTCCTCAATCTGACCGGGCAGCTGCTCGAGACCCTTGAGGAGCGCAACAGCCCGGTCGTGTCCCAGCACGCCGCGGACCTGGGCGATATGAATCGCGAGCAGGTGGAGCGCGACCAACTGCGCCGTGAACGCCTTGGTGGAGGCGACCCCGATTTCAGGACCGGCATGTGTATACACGGTGCCGTCTGACTCCCGGGTGGCCATGCTGCCGACCACGTTGCAAATGGCGATGCTGCGGGCGCCCTTTTGGCGCGCCTCCCGGAGGGCAGCCAGGGTGTCTGCAGTCTCGCCTGATTGGGTGATGATAATCGCCAGCGTCTTCTTGTCAACAATCGGATCCCGGTACCGATACTCGGACCCGTAATCCACCTCAACCGGCACGCGCGCCAAGTCCTCGATCAGGAATTTCCCAATCAACGCGGAGTGCCAGGACGTGCCGCACGCGAGGATCACAATCCGGTCGATCTCTCTGAGCGCGTCCGCACTCAACTTCATTTCATCAAGAAACACCTTGCCTGACTCGACCGAGGCGCGTCCGAGGATGGTTTCGCGCACCGCCCACGGCTGCTCGTGAATTTCCTTGAGCATGAAATGTTTGTATCCGGCCTTTTCGGCCATGACCGGATCCCAGTTGATCGTCTGTGCTGCTCGCGCGATGACGTTGCCGTCGAAGTCGCTGAACTCCGCACCAGATCGGGTGATGACCACCATCTGCGGATCATCGAGGAAGACGACCTGGCGTGTATGCGCGAGAATTGCCGGCACGTCGGACGCGACGAAGAATTCGCCCTGACCGAGTCCAACAACCACAGGTGGGCCGTTCCTCACGGCGACAATCGTGTCCGGGTCGTCGGCGGAGATCAGCACGAGCGCAAACAGACCGCGGATCTGTGCCAGGGAGCGGCGAACGGCAGCTGCAAGGCCGTCACCTCTCCACTCCTTCTCGACCAGATGTGCGACGACCTCGGTGTCTGTCTCGGTGACGAACTTGTGACCCTCGGCAATCAGCGCGCGCTTCAGTTCGAGATAGTTTTCAATGATGCCGTTGTGAACGACGACGATCCGGCCTTTGCAGTCCTGGTGAGGGTGCGCATTTTCCTCAGTAGGACGGCCGTGTGTCGCCCATCGCGTGTGTCCAATTCCGTAGTCGCCGGTGATGGGCTTGGTCGCGATGACATCTTCCAGCTTCGACAATTTTCCGGCACTTCGCCGAATGTCGAGCTCGCCATTGCGGACCACAGCCACACCCGCCGAGTCATACCCGCGATACTCGAGTTTGCGCAGTCCTTCAATAAGGACCGGCAGCAGCGGCTGGTCCCCGACGTATCCGACAATGCCACACATCTCTTATTTCGCCTTCTTGGCTGCCGCGCGGGCTGCCTTGAGTTTGGTTGCCCAACCCTCTTTATTGATTTGTTTACCGCGTCCCACCGCGAGCGCGCCGGCGGGCACATCCTCGGTGATAGACGAGCCGGCTCCCACAAACGCATCGCGCCCAATGGTCACTGGCGCGATGAGTTGGGAATCACTGCCGATAAACACGCCATCTTCGATCACGGTCTTGAATTTCTTCTCACCGTCATAGTTGCACGTGATCGTGCCGGCGCCGATATTCACACCATCACCAATGGTTGCATCCCCGATGTACGACAGGTGGTTGGCCTTGGAACCACGACCCAGCGTGGTCTTCTTCAGCTCGACAAAATTACCGACACGCGCCAGCGGACCCAGCACGCTGTCCGGCCGGATGTGCGCCATCGGCCCGACCGCAGCGCCCGACCCAATCTCCGAGTCCACGATTACACTGTAATCAAGCACCACCACATCGTCATCGACCCTGGTGTTGGTCAAGCGAGCGCCCGCATGAATGCGGCAGCGATCACCGATCGAGGTGGTGCCTTCCAGGCGGACACCAGGGCCGATGATCGTGTCTGTGCCGACCGTCACGTCCACATCCACGTACGTGGTGGCGGGATCTTCGAGCGTCGTGCCACCGACCATCAACGACCGGTTCTTTCGCTGGCGCATCACGGCAGACAACTCTGCCAAATCCAGCCGGCTGTTCACGCCCCGAAGTTCATCCGCGCTGTCGAGGCACAACGTCTCGACGCGCATGTCCTTCTGCCGATACATCGCGATTAGGTCGGTCAGGTAGTACTCGCCCTGAGCGTTGTCGGTGGCCAGTCCGTGCAGGTGGTCAAATAATGGCGCCAGATCCATCGTGTAGATGCCGCTGTTGATCTCCCGAATCGCCCGATGGGCTGAGGACGCGTCCCGTTCTTCGACGATGCCGGTGATGACACCGGCATTATCGCGAACGATCCGACCATACCCGTACGGGTCGTCGAGTTCGGCAGTCAGAACCGTTGCTGCCGCGCGCGTCATCCGGTGGGTTTCGATGAGGCGAGCCAGCGTGCCCGACTCCAGGAGGGGCACATCGGCGTAGAGGAGGAGCACGGTGCCCTTCTTTCCCTTCAGCACCGGCTCGGCCTGCAGCAGGGCATGGCCGGTGCCCAACTGGGGTGACTGGACCACGAACTCCAAGTCGGGCCTGCCCGCGAGGGCTGCCCGAAGCTCATCACCACCGTGGCCCACCACCAGCACTTTGGAGGCCGCTTCGAGCTGGTCGACGGTCCTGAGGACATGTTCGATGAGCGGCCGACCCGCCAGGTGATGCAACACCTTCGGAAGGGCCGACTTCATCCGTGTCCCCTTGCCGGCGGCAAGAATGACAACGTGGAGATCGTTGAGGTCGTTCATAGATCCTGCTGATTATCCTTCGCGCGTTTTTGAAGTATCCGCCCCTTTTTCAGGAGTTTTCTGGCGCGAACCGGACTGATGTGAAAGTGGCTGGCGACCATCGCCAGGACCATGTCGTCGGCGAGGCTGGTAGATTCTTCTATTTGACCAAAAATAACAGCCAGTTCGACTTCGTCTGGGTCATCTTCAAGTTCGTCAGCTGATCCGCCTACGACAACCACAAACTCTCCGAGCTGTTTGATATCTTGTTTATTCCATTTAACCAATTCTTCGTTTATTTTAGTTAACTCTCTACAAACAATAATCTGTCTATTGACCAAATATGTTGCCACATCGTTCAAAGTCCGCTCTATTCGATGCGGAGCCTCGTAAAATACGACTGTTCGTCTGCTCGCCGCCAGTTCTTCAAACCACCGCTCACGTTCCTCTCCGGACGTCGGAGCAAAACCAAGAAAGAGAAACTCGTCGCCCGGTAATCCCGTCGCTGAGAGGGCTGCAGCAATGGCGTTGGCGCCTGGGATGGGCACCACACGAATGTCCGACGCGCGGGCGCTTGCCACGAGACGGGCGCCCGGGTCGGCAATGCCCGGCGTGCCGGCGTCGGAGACCAGTGCGATGTTCTCGCCCGCGAGCATCCGGGCGACCAAACGGGTTGATTCGCGGACCTCATTGTGTTCGCGGAGACTGACCAACGGCTTCTGGATCTCGTAGTGGGCAAGGAGTTTGGCGGTGCGCCTGGTGTCCTCAGCGGCGATCAGATCCACCTCCCGCAGGGTGCGGACACCTCGGAAAGTGAAATCTTCCAGGTTGCCGATGGGCGTCGCTACGACGAAGAGGGTGCCGGGCATGGGAGGACGAACCCAAGTGTATCTATAATCAGAGGTTGAAATGCCCCTCTACGAATACCAGTGTGATGCGTGCGGCGGTCGGATTGAACGGATTCGAAAGTTTTCGGATCCCCCGTTGGACGACCCGTGTCCGACATGTGGTGGGCACCTGACGAAGCAGATCTCGTCGCCGGCCATCCAGTTCAAGGGTGCGGGGTGGTACGTCAACGACTACGCCAAGTCCGGCTCTTCTTCGACGGGCACTTCAAAAACGGAAAAAGGCGAGGCAGCCGAAAAGGGCAAGCCGGCCGAGTCCAAGACGGAAACCAAAACTGAGACGAAGTCCGAGACGAAGACTGAGACCAAGTCTGAGTCTTCCACACCGGCTAAAGCCAAGGACTGATCGCCTCCATGCTGGATCCGGCTTTCGTCCGTGACAACCCTGCTCTGGTCGAGGCGCGCCTTCGGAGCCGAGGGCTGGATCCTTCCGCCGACCTCGCGGCGCTCGCCCAGCTTGAGGCGAGTCGCCGACGTGTGCTCCCGGAAGCCGAGGGGCTGAAGCGGGATCAAAACACGTCCGGTGAGGCCGTGGCACGCGCCAAGAAGGCCGGGGAGGATCCGAGCGCCGTCTTTGCCGAGAACAAGGCTCGCGGCGCGCGCATCAAGGAGCTTGAAGCCGAACTGGCCGCCATTGAAATTCAGCGCGACGCGTTGTTGTTGACGCTGCCGAACCTCCCACACGAGAGTGTGCCCGTTGGTGCGTCAGCGTCCGACAACGTGGAGGTGCGCCGATGGGGGACACTGCGGGATTTTTCGTTTACGCCAAAGCCGCATTGGGACCTCGGAGTCGCGCTCGGCATTCTTGATTTCGAGCGCGCAACGCGGATGTCGGGTGCACGATTCGCCGTATTGATGGGCGCCGGCGCGCAACTGTCTCGCGCGCTCATCAACTTCATGCTCGAGCTGCATGCGACCGAACACGGCTACACGGAAGTGGAGCCGCCGTTCCTGGTCAACCGCACCGCCCTGACTGGCACGGGGAACCTGCCGAAGTTCGAGCAGGATCTCTTCAAGATCAGCGGCGAGTGGGATCTGTTTCTTATCCCGACCGCAGAAGTGCCGGTGACGAACCTGCACCGTGAAGAAATTCTCGATGGTCGCCTGCTGCCGCTGAAGTACACGGCCTACACCCCGTGTTTCCGGAGTGAAGCAGGCTCCTATGGTGCCGACGTCCGTGGACTCATTCGTCAGCATCAGTTCGACAAGGTTGAGCTCGTAAAATTCACGACGCCCGAGCAGTCCCACGAAGAGCTCGAGCAGTTGACGCGTAATGCTGAGACCGTGCTTGAGCGTCTGGAGCTTCCATATCGTCGCATGCTGTTATGCACAGGCGACATGGGTTTTGCTGCAGCGAAGACGTACGACATAGAAGTCTGGCTGCCGAGTCAAAAGAGCTACCGTGAAATATCGTCCTGCTCCAACACCGAGTCGTTCCAGGCGCGACGCGCGCAGATTCGGTTTCGTCCAGACGGCACAGGCAAAGCGCAACTGGCGCACACCCTGAACGGATCTGGCCTCGCCATTGGCCGCACGCTGATTGCGATCCTCGAGAACTACCAACAGGAAGACGGTTCGGTCGTTGTTCCGGAAGTGCTTCGTCCCTACATGCGCGGCCTTGACGTCATCAAAGCCTGACAAAATTCACACCGAGGCATGGAGAGGCCTCCACGTCTCGGTGTGAATTCTACTTGCGTAGATCAAACATCGCCATTTCTTTGAGGTTACGGATAAGCAATCGTCCGTCGGAGAAGGCGGGGTGGTTCCAGGTCTTCCCATCGAGCACTGGGAACCTGGCGAGTTCCTCGTGTTTTTCCGGCGTCGCGCGCACGAGGGCCATGTCGCCGTCTTCGGTCAGCACAATCAAGTGTCCACTGGCAAGCGCAGTCTGTCCGTAGCCGTAGCGGCCGCCCTTCCACATCAGGTTTCCGTCTGACGCACGGACACACGCGAGGATGGACTCATCGAGTCCGTAGATGTACCCATCGAGGTAGACGGAACTGGTGAACTGATTCTTCATCCGGTTGTTCTTCCAGATCTCCTGCACCGCGCCGCGGTCGCCATTCATCGTGATCGCGATCACCGTCGCTCCGTGGTCGTACCCGGAAGACATGAACACGCGGTTGTGCTCGAACACGATCGGCTGCCCCGCATTCACGTCATACATCGTCACCCACGGATGTTCCCAGAGCAGCGTGCCGTCAGTGGGCTTGAGGCCCATGATGCGGGTGGCGGAGACCATTAGAATCTGGCGGACGTTGTCTATCGAGACGAGCATCGGCGAGGAGTACGACGCCCTGTCGCCGAGGGCGGACCACAAGGGCGCGCCCGTTCGGCGGTCGTAAGCCATCACGGACTTGCCTGCGCTCCCTCCCGGGAGTGTGACGATGGAGTTGTCGACAATGAGGGGGGAGGTGGACATGCCCCACTGAATGTTCGACGCGCTGGCGTCAGCGAGGATGTTTGTGCGCCAAAGCGTCGCGCCCTTTTCGGCATCGATGCTGCGGAGTTCTCCCTCGGCACCTTGCGCATACACGCGTCCATCAAAGTAGGTGGGCGTGGCACGTGGACCGTCGCCGCCCATGAACTCCTTGAATTCCGCGTTCCACTTGTTGGTCCAGACTTCACGACCAGTCGCGACGTCATAGGCCGCGACGACTTCCTGTGTGCCGCGCTGCTCGATTGTGAAGGCCAGGTCCCGCGCGCCGATCCGCGCCGTTACAAACGAAGCGTACCCGCCACCGATTGGCTGCTTCCACACAGGCGTGAGCTGGCGATTGGGCCAAGATGTGTTGATCGGCGTGGCGGTGTAATGGCCGTTCCACGAGGGACCGCGGAAGAAAGGCCATGTTGGTGCTGAAAGAGGTGCTTGAGGGGGTGCTCCAATGGGTGCTTCAGCGAGTGCACCAGCACCCTGAGCACCGACTTGAGCACCCTCATGAGCACTCCCCTGAGCACCCTCTTGAGCGGCGCGGTGTCCCTCAATAATCGCCGCCTGTTTCTCCGCCGGCGTGACAAACGCGAGAGTGGGCGAACCGCCGCCGAGCACCACGACCCGCAGGCCGAAGAACTGATACAGGACGGCACTGGTGAGTCCGATCACGGCGAAGCCAATGCCGAGAAAGAAGACGATCCGCTTCAACATTCCTCCAGCCTATACTGGGAGTTCGTGCGGAGGGATGGCCGAGTGGTTTAAGGCGGCGGTCTTGAAAACCGCTGTGCGGGGAACCGTACCGGGGGTTCGAATCCCTCTCCCTCCGCCAGCCTTCGCTAATCGCTCCCTTCGGTCGCAGCTTCGGCTGGGCTTCGCCCAGCCCCACGCGACGTTCGAGCGACGTGCGAAGGCTGTCTCGCCGTGTCCACCCCGCCGAAGCAGTGAGCGAAGCGAACGCCTGCGAAGGAGGGAGCCAGGAGCGCAGCGACTGTTTGGCGTAGGCGGACCCCACTTCAACCAGCAGCCTATATCCAGCCGAACCCAAATGCCATCACACCAGCGATCACACTGAGATTCGCTGCGAGGATGAGCCACCACGGTGCGAGAGAATGCCTCGCGAGCAACACGTTGACACCCACGGTGAGGGGCAAGACTACCCGGGTGATCGCACCAGGCGTTCCGTCCCAGACAACGCGGTGTGCGGTCAGGGCGAGCAGGAGAAACGGCCACGCGACCAGGAGCCACACTGGTGAGCCCGCGCGATCCCGACGCCACTGCATCGTGCACCAGACGAGGGCGTAGCCTTGGACCACAAGCGAGACCAGCACAAGAGCGTTGGCCGTGTTGTTCAACGTAAAGCCATGGGCAAGCAGGCTGGTCCAGATCGAGCGAGCCTTCCACAAGAAGCCCGCCAGCGGTGTGGTGATGTGTCCGCCGCCCACAAATGTGGCGTTGCCATAAATCGATCGTAAGTAGTCGAGCCACACGATCAAGGGCACCACACAGATCAGCACGCCGCCGCTGACCATCAACCATGACCGGGGATCGCGAGTGAGTCGCTGCACAAGCATGACGCCGGTCACAATGTTGGTTTCCCGCGCCAGTCCGGACAAACCAGTGACAAGCGCCGCCACCCACGGGCGGCCGCGCTCGATGGCCAGCACAGCGCTTGTGGTCAGCAGCACACTCGGCCCATCGGTCAGCGCGTTGCGAACCGATGTCAGTAGCCCGTGTGTCAGCAGGCTGCCGGCCCAGAGGACAAACGTGCGAGCGTCCCGCGGAGGGAGCCACTTCAGCAACAGCCACGCGAGCAGCAGCCAGGCGATCACATTCTGAAGAGCGTAGACCCTCAGTGCGGTGGACACATCGCCGGCGCTCAGGGCCCAGGCCGTCCACGACAACAGAATCCGGTGTGCGCGATACTCGGGCTTGTCCATCGCGCGATCGATATCCGGGTCTCGCAGCAAGGGATCAGCAGCTATCTGCGCGTAGAACTGGCCGTCGTACCCTCCATCGACTGGATCGTGCGCATGCGGGACGGCCTGCACGGATGGCAGTTCGTATGAGTGACCGTGGGCGGGAAATCCGAGAAAGATCGTGAGGCCGGTCGTGCGGTCGTAATATAAAGCCACGGTCAGGAGAAACCCGACCACCACCGCCACGTACGCGGTGCGCCACACCCATCTCGTCAACGGCACGTCGTCATGCTACCGGAACCCGAATGATGTTGAAGCGGCAAATCCTGATGCTCGGTTTGACCGCGACCTTGATGACGTTGGCGGGATGTGGATTGACGTCAGACCGTCCAGCTGAGGTGGATTTGTTGGCGACGCTGCCTGCAGCCGAGAAACGCGCCGCTGGAAATCCGGCGAGCGCGGTACGTGCTGACGTATTTACCGTTGCCGGCGATGGCCGAATGGCCCTGGTGATGGAGGCGCCGGCCCGCGTGACTTGGCGTGTGCAGTTGCCGCTCCACGCGCGGCTCCGCACCGCTCTGGCTGGTAGCGGCCGCCTGCGTGTAGGCGTGTCCAACGGCCGGTCGTATCACGAGCTGGGGCGATTTGATTCGTCCGGACCGTGGACACCGGTTGAGGTGGACCTGCGCGCGTTGTCCGAAGTGAAGTGGAGCGTCTTTTACCAGCCTCTACGCTCGAACTGGCAGCTCATCTTCAATGCTGATGTGACCTCTCCTGGCGCGGTGATCGCTGTGGACCGTCCGACACTCACCAAATCCTAGCCGAGGAACTCGACCAGGACTTCGCGAGCGGCGTGGCCGGCGACTGTGGACACCGTAAGCCGGAAGTGGTCGTACTCGACCGTATCCCCCACAGCGGGCGGGCGGTCGAGCAGGGCCATCACCAGGCCGCTCACACTGTCCACCTCGTCGTGCTGCAGCTCCGCGCCAAACTCCTGTCCGAGCTCATCAAGCCGCAACGTTCCCGCCACACGTGCGGTCTTCTCGTTCACACGCACCACGTTGGGCGACTGGGGCACCCCTTCGTCAATTTCACCGACCACTTCCTCAGCGAGGTCCTCAAGGCTCAACACCCCCGCCGTGCCGCCATGTTCATCTATGACGACCGCCATGTGTGCGTGCGCATGCTGCATGGTCGATAACACCGAGTCGAGCGACGCCGTCGCGGGCACCACCGGGATGGTGCGCATATCGGATGGCCCGATGTGTTCTTCAAGGATCAGCCGACGCAACAAATCCTTCACATGGAGCATGCCGACAATGTGGTCGAGGTCTCCGTCGAAGACCGGGTATCGCGTGTGGCGATGGGTGAGTACGAAACGACGGAGGTCCGCCGGCGACGCACCGACGGGAATGCCGACCACGCGTACACGCGGCACCATGACTTCAGCCGCTGTCAGGTCCCCAAACTCAAAGAGCTCACGCACGAGCTTGCCGGCTTCAGTGCCGAGCGCGCCGCCCATCTGGCTTTCTTCCACGATCAGTTGCAGCTCTTCGGGCGAGTACGACTCCTCCCGCGTGTGCGTCTGACGCCGGATGCCGACCGCGCGCAGCACCAGCGCGCCGAGGGCGTCGAGGCCCACGACAAACGGGTAGAAAGTCAGCAGCAGGACACGCATCGGCCAGTAGACAGCGCGTGCTGTGCTCTCGGCATGGCTGAGCGCAAGCGCTTTGGGAATCATCTCGCCGAGAAATATGTGGAGGTAGGTGAGCGTTGCAATCGCAATGATGCTGGCAGCTGCGTGGGTGGAGATGACACTGGCCTCACCGAGAAACGTCAGGCGCGGTTCAAGCCAGACGGCCAGTGTGTGCTCGCCGAACATGCCAAGACCAAGACTGGCGACCGTGATGCCCAGTTGTGCCGTGGCAATAAACCGATCACGCGCCTGTGCCGAGACCAGCAGCGCGAGCAGCCGGGCAGACAACCTTCCTCCCAGATTGGCCCGTCGCTCCACTGATGTACGCGGCACTGCCACAATCGCGAACTCCGCTGCGACAAACAGCGCATTGGCCAGCAGCAGGGCGGCGACGATGAGGATGGTGATCACTTGCGCGCGCCTCCGAGAAACTCGGCAAGCACGTCCTGAATGGTGATGAGGCCGATGACGTGTCCATCTTCACCGGTCACGACCGCCTGATGCACCCGTCGTTCGCGGAGCAGGGCGATCACGCGGTCGCCTGACAGATCGTGGGTCACACGAGCGAGCGGGCGCAGGAGGCGTCCAAGCGCGGGTGGTTCGCCCTCAAGCACAAACTCGTGGAGCAGGTCCTTTACCCGGAGTGTGCCGATGATCGTGTCGGGTGTGCCCCGATAGATGGGCAGGCGACTGAACGGGCTGGCTGCCACGACGCGCACCACGTCGGGCCACGCGGTGTCCTCCTTGAGCATCGTCAATTTATCGAGTGGGACCATGAGGTCCCTGGCCGTACGTACGCCGAGGCGAAGCGCGCGATGCAGGCGTTGTTGTTCGTCGGGTTCGAGGAGTCCGCCGTCGCGGCTCTCGACCAGCAACATGTCGATTTCTTCGGGGGAGTGGATGTGGCGATGACTACCGCCGCCCATGCCGAACATCCGCAGGACGGCGGTCGCCGAGCCGTTGACGAGCGCGAGGAACGGGCGGAAGGCAGCCAGCGACCAGCGCATCGGCAAGACGGTCGCGAGTGCCACCTGCGTCGGAAACTGCAATGCCAGTGACTTGGGCACCAGTTCGCCAAGCACGACCTGCGCAATCGTGAGTGTCAGCAGAACCGTGATGGCTGCCGTGGACGTCGCGGTTTCGGCGTCGAGAGTGAACCAGGCCACCAGCATCGGGGCGAGGGCCACGGCAATGGTGGCCTGGGCAAACGCGCCGAGCACCAGGCTCGACAGCGTGATGCCGATCTGCGAGACACCGACATATCGGTCGAGCAGGACCGCATCGTCGACAACCGGCAGCAGTGATTTGGCGAGCCAGTGATCTTCTTCCGCCAACTGGCGGATCCGACTGCGGCGCACGCCGACGGCAGCAAACTCCGCCGCCACGTACAACGCGTTGACCAGAATCAGGAAAAAGATGACCGCCCATACGGTCGGTGACATTCACTGTCTAGTCTACCGGACGATACGGTACCATCGGTCGTCGAGGGCTTGCCCGCCATAGCCTTGGCGAAGGCGGGTCCAGGGGTCCAGGAGGGCAGCCATGTTCAGTGAGTTCAAGGCGTTTGTGAATCAGGGCAACGCGGTTGATCTGGCAGTCGGGTTGGTGATTGGTGCCGCGTTTGGCAAGATCGTCAGTTCACTCGTGACAGACGTGATCATGCCCGTGCTGGGTCTGGCGACCGGCCCGGTGGACTTTGCGAACAGGTATATCTCGCTGACCGGCGAATACTTCCCGACGCTGGCCGCGGCGCGCGCGGCGGGCAAGCCCGTGGTCGCCTACGGCCTGTTCATCAACAACATCGTGGAGTTTGTGGTGATCGCGTTCGCGATTTTTCTGGTCGTGCGCCAGATCAACCGGATGCGGGGGACACGCCCCGTCGCGTAGTTTGGGTTCCCCCTGCTGCTATACTTAGTGCTTCGCCCTGCCGGTGAGGTGGCTGAGTGGCCGAAAGCGGCGGTTTGCTAAACCGTTGTACGGGCTTAAACCTGTACCCAGGGTTCGAATCCCTGCCTCACCGCCACTACCCTGCTGCATGTGGCATCGGATTACTTGCGTCCCCCAAGGGTTCGCATCGTTCAGTACTTCGACTGCGACGGATCAATGCGGTCGATCCACGCCAGGATACCGCCGGTCAGGTTCTTGACGCCGGTGAAGCCCTGCGTGCGCAGTAGATCAACGGCTTTGGCACTGCGTCCACCCATCTTGCAGTGCACGATGATCTCGGGCGCGCCAGCGCCCTGCGGGATCTCGCCGATTCGCTGTGGCAGCTGCCCGAGGGGAATGAGCGTGGAACCAGGAATGCGTGCGATCTCGAACTCGTTCGGTTCTCGCACGTCGAGAATCCAGATCGGATCGTGTCGATCGATGCGAACCTTCAGGGTCTCGACCGTGGTCGCGAATTCACTCTCGCCCGGCGGCGCCGCGGGTGGGGCGTGCGTGGCCGATGACAGTCCGCAGAACTGCTCGTAGTCAATGAGCTTGGTCACCGTCGGATGGTCGCCGCAGACCGGGCATTCCGGATCGCGCCGAAGCTTCAGCGTGCGGAACGTCATGTGCAGCGCGTCGAACAACAGCAGGCGGCCGATCAGTGGTTCGCCGGCGCCGACGATCAACTTCAGCGCCTCGGTCGCCTGAATTGTCCCGATCACACCGGGCAACACGCCAAGAACGCCGCCTTCGGCGCAGCTCGGCACCAGTCCCGGTGGCGGCGGCTCAGGATACAGGCAGCGGTAGCACGGTCCGCCCTTGGTGGCGAACACCGAGGCCTGACCATCGAATCGAAAAATGCTGCCGTAGGCATTCGGCTTGCCCAGCAACACGCAGGCGTCGTTGACGAGATAGCGCGTCGGGAAATTATCGGCGCCGTCGACGATGACGTCGTAGTCCTTGAAGACTTCGAGCGCATTGGAGGACGTCAGCGGAAATTCATGCACCCGCACGTTGAGATTGGGATTCAGCCCCTTCAACCGATCTCGCGCCGCCTCGACCTTCGGCCGTCCGACGTCGCTCGTACTGAACAAAATTTGACGCTGCAGATTGCTGGCATCAACGTTGTCGAAATCAACCAGGCCGAGGGTGCCAACGCCGGCCGCAGCCAGATACAACGACGCCGGAGATCCGAGCCCGCCCGCGCCGACGCACAACACCCTGGCTGCCTTCAGCTTGCGCTGCCCTTCCATGCCGACTTCGGGCAGGATCAGGTGACGGCTGAAACGCGCGACTTCTTCTTTCGAGAGCGTCGGCAGCTCGTCGGCCACGGCGCTCGATCCGCCGGCCACCGACGGGACGATACTCACGATGTCGCCATCGGCGATCGGCGTGGCCTCGCGGCCGGTGTAGCGGATGTCCTCGTCGTTGACGTAGATGTTGACGAACGAACGAAGCTTGCCGTCCGTCCCGTAGAGATGCGTCTTCAGCTCAGCGTGCTTGGACGTTAGTCCGGCGAGCAACTCGCCAACCGTGGCGCCGTCGATCTCAACGGAGGCCTGCTGGCCGGTGAACGCGCGGAGCGGCGTGGGGATCAAAATCTTGGCGGGCATGGTCACTCTCCAACTTCCAGGAACTCTTCGTCGAACATCGAGCGGTCGTCACGCAGGCGCCACGACCGGGCTTCAGCGGGCACGCCCTGACGCACCGACACGATAACGTAGCTCAGGTTCGGTAGGGCATGCTCCAGATCAAAGGCCGAGGCCACGGCCGGGTGATCGGGATGTGAGTGGTAGAAACCGAGCAACTGCGCGCCCGAATCGTCGGCGCGTGCCTCGGCCATGCGATACTCGGCGGGTCCGACTAGGAACCGTCGTTTGCGCTCGAGCGTCGTCGTGTTGTCGAGCGGAAAGGCCTCGCCGACCGTTCCAGTGGCCGGTCCGATCAACGCGCCGCAGCATTCCTCGGGAAACGTCCGCGCGCCGTGCGCGCGAATTTCGTCCATGCGCGCGGCGGGAATCATCAGGCGCGACGCCTCCGCACGACGGTCGTCTCCGCGCACCGTGATCATCGGCGCCGGCTCGGCTGCCGTGTTGTCGCGCTCCTCCATCGGCTCCGCCCACAACGCATCGGACATGTAACGCTCCCCACCGTCCGGGAAAATCATGACGATCACGCCTTCGCGCAGGTCGTCGGCAAGCCTGAGACTGGCGGCCAGCGCCGCACCGCTCGAGGGCCCAATCAGGAGTCCTTGCTCGCGGGCGAGACGCCGTACGAATGCCAGCGATTCTTCCGTCCCGGCGACGACGTCATCGTCGGCCAAGGTTGGGTCGTAGATAGGCGGCACGATAGCTGTCGCCATGTGTTTGAGGCCCTCGAGGCCGTGCAGCGGGGAGGAGGGTTGCACGGACACGAGCCGCGTCGCCCGATCCCATTCACGCAGCCGACGCGCGGTGCCCGTGAACGTGCCGCTCGTGCCGAGCCCAGCGACGAACGCGGTGACGCGTCCTCCCGTCTGCTCGAGAATCTCGACTGCCGTCGTCTCGTAGTGCGCCTGCCAGTTGGCCGGATTGCTGTACTGGTCGGGGTAGAAATACCGGTGCGGATCCTGCGCATAGAGGCGCCGCACCTCGCGAATCGCCCCATCACTGCCGTCCATCGGATCCGTCAGGACGACGTCGGCGCCGTAGGCGGCCAGCAGGCGCTTCCGTTCGACCGTCACGTTGGCCGGGACGCAGAGCCGCACCTTGAACCCACGCGACGCGCCGAGCATGGCGTACGAGATCCCCGTGTTGCCGGACGTCGCGTCGAGGAGCACCTTCCCGGGCGTCAGCGCTCCGGCGCGTTCACCCGCGAGCACCATCGACAGCGCCGCGCGATCCTTGACGGATCCACCCGGATTGCGTGACTCGAGCTTGGCGTAGAGCTCAACGCCCGCCTTCCGCTCATAGGCGCGCAGGCGCACGAGCGGCGTGCACCCAATGAGTGCGCCAGGCGCGGCGAGTTGCTGAATAGGGCTGTCGAGCATGTGCGTTGGCTATCGTCCCAAAAAAAACAAAAGGCCCGGAAACTCCGGGCCTGGTCAGCGGTTTTGTTATTGAGCGTCGTTGGCGTTATGTGATGACGACGACGCTGGTACAGACCGGCCCAGACCCATGGAGGGTCTTACAACAAGGGCAACAGGCGCACCAGGCGAGGAAGAACATCTCCATCATTAGAACTCATCCGGAGTCGCGCGGTCAAACCCCGTCCAGTGCCCAGCGGAACGACGGGCCCTAGCCCATCGCCTCCGTGTCGCCGAACGTGATGGCCTGCATCGAGCCCACAGTCGACTGCAATCGCTTCAGACTCGCGCGAAGACTGCCTCGGAATGAACTGTGATGTGCGGTATCGAATCACGAGTTCAGGTCAGTTACGATGTGGCCAGTCCCCGGGTGAAATACATGGCGACCCAGGACGCAGCCGCGCACGACACGGCGCCCCACATGATGTCGACGACCGTCATCGTCGTTGTCCACTCGCGAAGCGTGGCGTGGTTGGTGAGGTCGTACACCGCGTAGGTGAGCGCCCCAAACAGCGCGCCGTACATCAGCGCCTCGAGCGGCGTTTTTGAGCGACCGAGAACGAAAACGGTGATTCCCAGGGCGATGACTGGATAGACCAGTGCGGCCACCGGCCATATCGGATCGAGCGTTGCGCCGTTCATGCGGGCGATGGGGGCCAGGTTGCGGCGGTAGAAGTCCTTCATGATCAACCCGAGCCAGAGGCCGTCAAGGATGACCAGCGTGAGTAGCGCGATGCCGAATTGCCGGACCATGCACTCACCTTAGCAAGTTCTGATTCCTATGGCTTGCAGCAGTTCTCGGCGGCGGCGTTCAGGGTCTTGAGCGGAATCGACACAAGACCACTGAGTCTGCGGCGGTCGGTGGTGGCGCCTGCGGCGGCATGCACGGCTTCGAGGGACGCCTTGAGCACGCGCGCGGCGGCGGGCGCGTCCGGAAGTTCGAGCCGGTAGTGCATCCAGAGTCCCTCGCGTCTGGCGACGACGAGGCCGGCCTTGCGCAGATAGGCAAGGTGACGGGAGGCGGTGGGCTGCGGCACATCAAGTGCGCCATGGATGTGGCAGACACAGACTTCGCCGGCGGCCAGCAGCGCGAGAATACGCAGGCGGGTATCGTCGGCGAGTGCCTTGAACATCAGTTCAAGGGCGTCCAGGGAGTGGGTCTTCATATTTGGCTTGACGAATATACCACGCGCACATATATTCGCATTAACACATATGGAGAACCTCACACGCACCGTCAAAAAACGTTATGGCTCGATTGCCGACAATGTCGCGCGCGGTGGCCAGGGCACCTGCGGTCCCGCCGAGTGCGGGTGCGGCGATCCCATCAGCAGCAATCTGTACAGCGCGACTGAAACAGCGGGCTTGCCGGAACACGCGGTGGTGGCCTCGCTCGGCTGCGGCAATCCCACTTCGCTCGCGACGTTGAACCCTGGTGACACGGTGCTCGATCTCGGATCTGGCGGCGGGATCGACGTGTTGCTCTCGGCCAAACGGGTCGGCCCGACGGGCAAAGCCTACGGGCTCGACATGACCGATGAAATGCTGGCGCTCGCGCGCGCAAATCAGGAGAAGGCCGGCGCGACCAACGTCGAGTTTCTCAAAGGACACATCGAAGCCATTCCGCTGCCTGACAACACGGTCGATGTGATCATCTCGAACTGTGTCATCAATCTGTCCGGCGACTAGGACGCGGTGCTCGCCGAAGCCTTTCGTGTGCTCAAGCCTGGCGGCCGTTTCGCCGTCTCCGACGTCGTCAGCCGCCGCCGCGACGTGCCGGCCGAGATTCGCCGCAGCGTCGAGTTATGGATCGGGTGTGTGGCCGGCGCGCTTCATGAGGATGACTTCCGCACCAAACTTGAAGCCGCGGGATTTGTCGATGTGGATATCGAGATCGTCCGCGAATACCGTGCCGCCGACGCCAAAACGTTTCTCGCGGACGCCGGCCTGGATGCTGACGCGATCGCGCCAATGGTCGATGGCGCGTTCGGCAGCGCATTCGTGCGGGCTCGCAAACCAGCATAGGACCTGTAAACTCATCCGATGCCGCCGCGCGTCAGATTTGCCCCATCTCCCACCGGCTACCTGCACGTCGGGGGTGCGAGGACGGCGCTGTTCAACTGGCTCTACGCCAAGCGGCACGGCGGCACGTTTGTGCTCCGGATCGAAGACACGGACATCGAGCGTTCCTCAACCGACATGGTCACCGGCATTCTCACGAGCCTGACGTGGCTGGGACTGACGTGGGACGAGGGGCCGGTGGTTGGTGGGCCGCACGCACCATATTTCCAGACTGAACGGCTCGAGAAGTACCGCGCCGCAGCCGCCCGGCTCGTTGACTCGGGCCACGCCTACTACTGCTATTGCAAACCCGACGACCTCAAAGCCAAACGTGAAGCGGCAGAAGCCGCCGGGTCTGCCTGGACCTACGACCGCGCCTGCAAACACCTGGCGGCCGAAGAGATCGCGCGCCGCGAATCGGAAGGGCAGCCACGCGCGATCCGATTCTTTGTCCCCGAGGGCGCCACGGTGTTTACCGATCTCGTGCGTGGCCGCATCGAGTTCGCGCGCCAGCACATCGAAGACTTCGTGATTCTCCGCTCGGACGGCATCCCCACCTACCACCTCTCGGTCGTCGTCGACGATGTAGAGATGGAGATTACGAAGGTGGTGCGTGGTGATGACCACATTTCCAATACGCCAAAGCAGGTGCTGCTGTACGAGGCCCTCGGGGCCGAAGTGCCGGAGTTTGCGCACGTGCCGCTGATTCTCGGCCCCGATAAAAAACGCTTAAGCAAACGTCACGGGGCGACGTCGGTGGGCGAATACGAAACACTGGGGTATTTGCCGGAAGCCATGATCAACTTTCTCGCGTTGCTCGGGTGGTCACCCGGCGGCAACGACGAGGTCTTCTCCAGGGCCGAGCTCGTGGAGCGGTTCACCCTTGACGGCATCAGCGGCGGCAACGCGGTGTTCAACTCCGACAAACTCGACTGGTTCAATCAACAACACATTCTCCGGTTGGCGAACGACGATGTGCTGCATCGTATTCAGACCGAGCTGCGCCAAGCCGGGTTGTGGCGGGATTCACTGCTCAACAGCGAGTTTGACTGGATCAGCCGTGTGTTGACCCTCCTCAAGCCCCGCGCGCGCAAACTGGTCGACCTTGTCGATCCGCTTCGTGCATTTCTAACTGACGAGGTGGTGTGTGACGACGCGGCGGTGCTCAAACATCTCAGCGGGCCCGACGTGCACGCGCACCTGCGCGCGTGGGCGGACGTCGTGAACGAGCTGGAGTCGATGGACCCTGCAGTCACCGAAGCGGCGCTTCGTGCACTCGCTACCGCGCGTGACATCAAACCCGGGGTCCTCATCCACGGCACGCGTGTCGCGGTGACTGGTCAGGCCGTGAGTCCAGGAATTTTTGAGGTGCTGGAGCTCGTGGGCAAGGATCGGGTCGTCGAACGCCTTCGACGGGTCACCATCTGAGAGTGCGTCGCCCTCGCCAGATGGGCCCTTCGTCCACAAAGCGCCATTCCGGATTGCGCGAGACGTCACGCATGGCGTCGAGGGTTTCGTCAAAGAGCGCCAGGTCCTCATCAGCACATTCAAAGTACGTGATGAAGTCCCACTCACCTCCACGCCCTTCACCGTCAGGGTTGTAGAAGACGCGCCTGAATATTCTCGGTGCGGCTGCGCGGCCAAGTTCGGCGTGACCGGCGACACACTTGCCGCCGTGCCGATCGTGATGCGGATAGAAGTAGTGGTGGCGCTCCATGGCCGGCATGGCCCACCACTCGGCGGTTTTCCGAATCGGCAGCACAATCGCGTTTTGAGATCCTCGCCCAGACGACCGGGTCTTGGCCTGGCTGTAGACCCACGCGTACATCTCCACGCTCGTGTAGTGCGGGACGCGG